>NZ_JAOQJF010000016.1:0-69978 GCF_025567195.1 Alitiscatomonas aceti
TGGGGTGAAGTCGTAACAAGGTAGCCGTATCGGAAGGTGCGGCTGGATCACCTCCTTTCTAAGGAAGAAGAAGTAAGGGTTTTATATACTGTTGAGCTTTTAAGGGAGCCTGCACAGGATGGCAGACAGGAAGGAACAGGAAAACTTGTTTTCCTGGGACTGGATGGATGACAGACTGTATTGGCGGGCTTTGCGAAACGGCTTAGGGAGCGCAGCTCCGTAAGATGGTTTGCAAAGAACGGCAGGCGGACTTGAAAAACGAATAATTCTGGTGTCGATGCGCTTATGGGAAACACCCGTTCCCATCCCGAACACGACGGTTAAGACGTAAGCGGCCGATGGTACTATGCTGGAGACGGCATGGGAGAGCAGGTGGATGCCAGATTTATATGGGCTTATAGCTCAGCTGGTTAGAGCGCACGCCTGATAAGCGTGAGGTCGGTGGTTCGAGTCCACTTAAGCCCATTGCCTTCGGGCAGCGCCGAGTGAAACCGGCTGTAAAGATAAACAGAATACAGGGATTGCCTCAGAAAAGAGGGAGGCCCGCATCCGTGGGGGTGTAGCTCAGTTGGGAGAGCACCTGCCTTGCAAGCAGGGGGTCAAGAGTTCGAATCTCTCCATCTCCACTCGCCGAAAGCAACTTAGCGAGAACAAGCCGGAAGGCGCAGATCGAGCTTAGTGCGAGGCGGTTCACGAATCTTAGCGGACGCAAGTGAGCTTAGCTGAGTGAACATACAGACTGTACCTTGAAAACTGCATACTGAATAAAAGATCTTATATATATATTTAAGATACAAGACATCCGAGGCATATCGAAAGATATGCAAACCGAAAAATGTAAACAAACAGCCAGGAGTGCAACGCTATGCACCTTCGTTTCGGAGCCGTTCCCGCGGCGAAGAGACATCTGGTTAAGCTAGAAAGAGCACAGGGTGGATGCCTTGGCACTAAGAGCCGATGAAAGACGTGATAAGCTGCGATAAGCTTCGGGGAGGAGCAAATATCCTTTGATCCGGAGATCTCTGAATGGGGAAACCTGCTTAAGTAGACCTTAAGCGACGTATGGTGAATCCATAGCCATACGCCGGGAACCCGGTGAACTGAAACATCTAAGTAGCCGGAGGAAGAGAAAGAAACATCGATTCCGAAAGTAGCGGCGAGCGAAATCGGAAGAGCCCAAACCGGAATGCGTGCATTCCGGGGTTACGGACCACGATATGTGAGGCGAATCGTTATCAGAACAGTCTGGAAAGTCTGACCAGAGAGGGTGAAAGTCCTGTATGAGAAAACGATAGCCAGCTAGTGGGATCCAGAGTACCGCGAGACACGTGGAACCTTGCGGGAAGTCGGGGGGACCACCCCCCAAGGCTAAATACTCCTTAGTGACCGATAGCGCATAGTACTGTGAAGGAAAGGTGAAAAGGACCCCGGGAGGGGAGTGAAAGAGAACCTGAAACCCTGTGTTTACAAACTGTGGGAGCACGTTAAGGTGCAACCGCGTACTTTTTGTAGAACGGTCCGGCGAGTTGCGGATGCTGGCAAGGTTAAGGACGGAAAGTCCGGAGCCGAAGCGAGAGCAAGTCTTAACAGGGCGTCAAGTCAGCATGTGCAGACCCGAAACCGGGTGATCTATCCATGTCCAGGTTGAAGTTTCCGTAAAAGGAAATGGAGGACCGAACGCACATCCGTTGAAAAGGGTGGCGATGAGGTGTGGATAGGGGAGAAATTCCAATCGAACCCGGAGATAGCTGGTTCTCCTCGAAATAGCTTTAGGGCTAGCCTCGGTTTAGTCTCGTGGAGGTAGAGCACTGAATTTCCTAGGGGGCGTCAAAGCCTACCGAAGAATATCAAACTCCGAATGCCACAGAGATGATGACCGGGAGTCAGACGGCACGAGATAAGTTGGGTCGTCGAAAGGGAAAGAGCCCAGACCTGCAGCTAAGGTCCCAAAGTGCGTGTTAAGTGGAAAAGGATGTGGGATTTCAAAGACAACTAGGATGTTGGCTCAGAAGCAGCCACACATTCAAAGAGTGCGTAATAGCTCACTAGTCGAGAGGTCCTGCGCCGAAAATGTCCGGGGCTGAAACACGTCACCGAAGCTCAGGAATGACGTAAGTCATTGGTAGAGGAGCATTCTTAAAGGAGCGAAGCAGTACCGGTAAGGAGCTGTGGACTTTTAAGAAGAGAGAATGCCGGAATGAGTAGCGAGATGGAGGTGGGAATCCTCCAGGCCGAATATCCAAGGTTTCCAGGGTAAAGCTGATCTGCCCTGGGTAAGTCGGGGCCTAAGGCGAGGCTTAAGTGCGTAGCCGATGGACAACAGGTCCAGATTCCTGTACCGCATGGTATCAGAACTGTGGGGACGCAGAAGGACAGCACAACCGGGGGACAGAGCCCCGGGCAAGCAGGGTAGGAGTGAGACTGGCAAATCCGTTTCATGATCCGAATCTGTGACGCGGACCGAACATAAGTAGGGAAGTGTGCGATTCCGGCTGCCGAGAAAAGCCGCTATTGTGTACCATGTGCCCGTACCGTAAACCGACACAGGTGGATGAGGAGAGAATCCTAAGGCCGGCGGGAGAAGCATTGTTAAGGAACTCGGCAAAATGACCCCGTAACTTCGGGAGAAGGGGTGCCGGAGAGATCCGGCCGCAGAGAATAGGCTCAAGCAACTGTTTAGCAAAAACACAGGTCTATGCGAAACCGAAAGGTGAGGTATATGGGCTGACGCCTGCCCGGTGCTGGAAGGTTAAGAGGAGAGGTCAGGGAAACCGAAGCTTTGAATTGAAGCCCCAGTAAACGGCGGCCGTAACTATAACGGTCCTAAGGTAGCGAAATTCCTTGTCGGGTAAGTTCCGACCCGCACGAAAGGCGTAATGATTTGAGCGCTGTCTCGACAATGCACCCGGTGAAATTGAAATACCAGTGAAGATGCTGGTTACCTGCGCCAGGACGGAAAGACCCCATGGAGCTTTACTCCAGCTTGATACTGGGATTCGGTGATGCATGCACAGGATAGGTGGGAGGCAATGAGACAGGAACTCCGGTTTCTGTGGAGCCGCTGTTGGGATACCACCCTTGCGTCACTGGGTTTCTAACCTGCAGCCATGACCTGGCTGGGGGACAATGTCAGGCGGGGAGTTTGACTGGGGCGGTCGCCTCCGAAAGGGTATCGGAGGCGCTCAAAGGTTCCCTCAGAATGGTTGGAAACCATTCGCAGAGTGCAAAGGCAGAAGGGAGCTTGACTGCGAGACCGACGGGTCGGGCAGGTAGGAAACTAGGACTTAGTGATCCGGTGGTATGAAAGTGGGATTGCCATCGCTCAACGGATAAAAGCTACCCTGGGGATAACAGGCTTATCACTCCCAAGAGTTCACATCGACGGAGTGGTTTGGCACCTCGATGTCGGCTCATCGCATCCTGGGGCTGGAGTAGGTCCCAAGGGTTGGGCTGTTCGCCCATTAAAGCGGTACGCGAGCTGGGTTCAGAACGTCGTGAGACAGTTCGGTCCCTATCCGGCGTGGGCGCAGGATATCTGAGAGGAGCTGTCCTTAGTACGAGAGGACCGGGATGGACGGACCGCTGGTGCACCGGTTGAGCCGCTAGGCTCACGGCCGGGTAGCCAAGTCCGGACGGGATAAACGCTGAAGGCATCTAAGCGTGAAGCCCCCCTCAAGATGAGATATCCCATTCGGAAGAAGTAAGACCCCTTGAAGACGACGAGGTAGATAGGGCAGAGGTGGAAGTGCAGCAATGTACGGAGCTGACTGTCACTAATCGGTCGAGGGCTTATCCAGAAAGGCTGTTTTAGAAGGTTTCGGAAGTTCAGTATGTGGTTTTGAAGGTACGCGAAAAACAGGATAAAGGAAGAAATGCACGAGTGGCTCAGTGGTGGAGTATCGCCTTGCCAAGGCGAGGGTCGCGGGTTCGAATCCCGTCTCGTGCTTTTTTTATTTGCAGAAAAAGATAAAAAAGAGTCTGAAAGCACGAGACAGTCTCCGCCCCCGCAGGGCTGACGCCCAGGTCCGAATGCCCTCGCTGCGCCCACTGTCGTGGGCTGCGCTGGGGCAGACCCTCCCGTCTCGTGCTTTTTTTATTTGCAGAAAAAGATAAAAAAGAGTCTGAAAGCACGAGACAGTCTCCGCCCCCACAGGGCTGACGCCCAGGTCCGAATGCCCTCGCTGCGCCCATTGTTGTGGGCTGCGCTGGGGCAGACCCTCCCGTCCCGAGCTTTTTAAGAGAGTGCATTTCAGCGGAGGTCCCGATTTATAGGGACTTCCGCTGTTTTTGTGGGTCCCGCTGGCAGAATGCCTCGGACTTGTATAATGGCTGCTTTTGTGATATGATTGGCTTCATAAAAATGCAGCATATAAGGAGATGACCTCATTGATGAAGAAATTATGGATAGCAGCTCTTCTGGGGCTTATGCTGGCGCTTTCTGGATGTGGCGGAGAAAAGGCAGAAGATGCGGAAGAAGATGCTGCGGTGGAGGAAGGGCAGTATAAAATTGAAATTTTCACAGCCGAAAGTACGGCTGTGCCTGTAAATACGACGGAGGACCCGACTGTGATCCAGAAGCTTTTGGAATCTCCGGAGTGGGAACGGATCACGGAGGTGCCAGGCGATCTGGTGCCGGAGTTTGGACTCAGGATCTGGGAAAAGGTAGAGGTAAATTATAATAAGACAGAGGAAAGTGAAGAGCCGGAGTATGAGGTGATCGAAACGATCACGACCTTTAAGGATACGGATTGTATCGAACGGGTATATTCCAGTAACGCCGTAAAGGGAGCCAATATCCCGGTTTCAGTGGCTGCCTTCTATTATAAGGTGCCCCAGGAATTTTTAGATACAGTGAAAGAACTGGCAAAATAAAGTGAAGCCGGGGCGATCCAGAAATGGAGGCCCCGGCTCTTGAATTATTTTAAGAAATCCAGAACAACGGTTCCGTCTTCCTTTTTTACCACAGCATTTTTAGTCATGTTGAGACTTTCGATGGCTTTCAGATACTCTTCCTTGGAGGCAAAGCGCGGTTTGCTTTCAGCAAGGACCTTTTTCGCCAGGGCTGCGTCATTGGAAAGAAGGCGGTCAGCCATGATCAGCAGGCATTTAGCCGGAGCAACACAGGCCCGTTCCGGATCGTCAATGTAATAATCCATGCCGTGACCGGTTCCAATGGCTCCTGCGCCGTAGGGATGGACCGCCGGCATGATGGAGGAAACATCTCCCATATCGGTGCTGCCAGTATCCCAGTGATCGGTCTCCTCTACGCAGCCAGGGCCGCCAACAGCCTCCATGGCCTCTTTTGCCAGAGCGTTCAGGTTCTTATCGTTATTTAATGGGAAATAACCCGGGCGGTCCTCCAGAAGAACGGTGGCGCCGATGGCTGCGGCGGATCCGGCCATGGCCTGGTTCAGCTTTTTATTGTATTCCACGATCGCCTCATAGGATGCGCCGCGCACATAGGTCTCCACCTTGGTCCTCTCGGGGATGGCGTTTACGGCTGCGCCGCCCTCGGTGATGATGGGGTGGAAACGGATATGCTCATTGTCCAGGAAGGTTTCGCGGAGAGCGTTGGCTGCGGTCATGGCAGTGGTGGCTGCATACAGGGCGTTGATGCCCTTTTCCGGGGAACCGCCGGCATGGGATGCCACACCCTCAAAGGTCACATTCTTTACAACACAGCCGTTGCAGCCGGGGTTGATGGTCAGGTATTTTCCCTCCGGCATGTTGCCGGCGTGGATCATCATGGCCATGTCGACTCCGTCAAAATAGCCGCGGTAGATAAATTCCACCTTACCGCCGTAATAATGGATCGTTCCCTGCTTTCTGAGGCCCTCCCTGTAACCCAACTGGATCAGCTCCTCCGCAGGAACGGCCATGAGGCGGATGGAGCCGCATAATCCGTCCAGGGCTCCGGGCTGCTTTAAGGCCGCGGCGACTCCTGCCAGGGTCGCGCACTGGGCGTTGTGGCCGCAGGCATGGACAGCCTTCGTCTCCGGGTCAGCGTCCGGGTGGTTTCCGCAGATCAGGGAATCCAGTTCTCCCAGGATCGCTACCTTGGGACCCGGCTTTCCGGTTTCCACATCTGTATAGAAGCCGGGAATATCTCCAGCCTTTGTGAGGGTGTAGCCAAGATCTTCAAAGAGCTTTTCCATGTATGCGTTGGTCTTCCATTCATGGTATCCAGTCTCGGGGCTGGCCCAGATGTCACGTTCTGTCTTTAAGATCAGATCCCGGCAGTTTTCCACCAGATTTTTCAGTTGTTCAGTTCTGTCCATGGTATTACCTCCCATTTTTTAAATATGTTCATCGTATGAAGTCCGGGTCAAAAAATTTTTGACCTAATATCAATAGTATACATGCTGTCAGAGAATTTGTCTATTTTATTCTTCAAAAAGGAAAGATAGGAAAAAAGAATAGGAGGGAAACCGGGTTGACGGACAGCGATTTGGAGGATACAATAGAATCAGATAAATATACAGAATTATGTGAAAAGGAGCGACATATATGGGGGTTACAGCAGTTTATTTTTCTCCGACGGGGAATACGAAAAGAAGTGTGGAGGCCATGGCGGCGGCGCTGGATCCAGGCTATAAGACAGTGGATCTGACGCTGCCTTCTGATACGGGAGTATCCTGTCAGTTTGGCCCGGAGGATCTGGTGATCATTGGAATGCCGGTATACGCAGGCAGGATCCCTATGGTAGCGGTCCCCAGGCTTTCCGGGTTAAAGGGAAATGGAACGCCGTGCATTCTCGTGGCTACCTATGGAAACCGTCATTATGACGATGCGCTGGTGGAGATGGAGGACATTGCCAGGGAACATGGATTTGCTGTAAGGGGAGCGGCTGCCCTGGTGGGACGCCATACATATGGGGAGATCCAGACGGAGCGTCCGGATGGGGAGGACCTGAAGGCGGATGCAGAGTTTGCAAAGCGTGCGGCTGCGTCGGAAGCCATGAAGAGCACGATCCCTGGAAGCCGTCCTTATAAAAAGGAAGCAGTTCCCGGAGGGAAGTTTAAGCCTTTGATCTCGGATGCATGTGTTGGCTGCGGGATCTGTAAGCGTGGTTGCCCGGTCCAGGCCATCAATGACCAGTTCCAGGTGAATCCGGAGATCTGTATTTCCTGCTTCCGCTGTATCCGGAATTGTCCAGTTCATGCAAAGAACATGGATGTGGAGGTATACCACGCGTTTGCCAGGGAGTTCTCGTCCAGGCTGGCAGAACGGCGGGAGAACGAGTATTATCTGTAAGCATACAGAAGAGGACCAAAGGAGCAGGACTGCGGATGCTGCTGTTTACGGGCTTTCTGGTGAACAGCGGCAGCCGGGCTGCCTTGGAGACGAAACGGGATTGACAAATGCCTTCTGACAGTGGTATAATACGATGCGCGTGTTTGACACGATGCGGATGTGGCGGAACTGGCAGACGCACCAGCCTTAGGAGCTGGCGGGCAACCGTGGGGGTTCAAGTCCCTTCATCCGCATGAAAAGACCACTGTATTTGCCGGTTTACCGACAGGTACAGTGCTTTTTTATATCATAGGAAGACATGTTCCATGACATTGTGACAGGAAAGCCTTCCCCGGAGAAAAATACTTAAAAGAGACAGGAGGAACTCCCATGAGCTTAACAGAGCTTTTTATCATTGCCGTGGGTCTCTCTATGGACGCCTTTGCGGTTTCTGTCTGTAAGGGCCTTTCGGTCCAGAGACTTAAGCTGGGCCATGCCCTGACCTGCGGCGTTTATTTTGGAGGCTTCCAGGGGCTGATGCCAGCACTGGGATATCTTCTGGGCAGCCAGTTCCAGAATGTGATCGTGAAGGTTGACCACTGGATCGCCTTTATCCTGTTGGGGATCATCGGGATCAATATGATCCGGGAATCCCGGGATACGGATGCCGAGTCCCTGGACTCCTCCTTTGGGTTTAAGGCCATGCTCCCCCTGGCGGTGGCCACCAGCATCGACGCTTTGGCGGTGGGAGTGACCTTTGCCTTTTTAAATGTCAATATCCTTTGGGCAGTGACGTTTATCGGAGTGATCACATTTATCCTATCTTCCATCGGAGTAAAGGTGGGCCATGTGTTTGGCCTGCGATATAAAGGGAAGGCAGAATTTGCCGGCGGGCTGATCCTGGTGCTCATGGGCTGCAAGATCCTTCTGGAGCACCTGGGGATCCTGGGATAGGGTATGGCCGGGAGGACTTAAGCGTTCCGGAAAAATGCAGTATATATCATCAATATTTATATGAGGAGGAATGGCTATGGACAGAAAGCTGGATGTACGGAAGATTTATGAGAGCGTGAAGGAAAAGATCACGTTTAAGCCGGAGGCGGCTCTGGTCCTGGGCTCCGGCCTGGGAAACTTTGCAGAGAAGGTGGAGATCGCAGAGATCCTGGATTATAAGGACATTCCGGGTTTCCCAGTGTCTACGGTTCCGGGGCATAAGGGCCGTTTTATCTTCGGCTATGTGGAGGACGTACCCATGGTGATCATGCAGGGCCGAGTACATTTTTACGAGGGGTATTCCATGGATGAGGTGACGCTGCCGATCCGTTTAATGAAGCTCATGGGCGCGAAGCTGTTATTCCTCACCAATGCATCGGGCGGCGTGAACACTGGCTATCAGGCTGGGGATTTTATGCTGATGAGCGATCATATCAGCAGCTTTATCCCGTCTCCGCTCATCGGGCCCAATGACGAGGAGGCAGGCCCAAGATTCCCGGATATGAGTGATGTGTATAGGAAAGAGATCCGGGATATCATCCGGCGGGTGGCCAAAGAGGAAAACATCCCGATCCAGGAGGGCGTTTACGTACAGTTCACAGGCCCGGCTTATGAGACGCCGGCGGAGATCCGTATGGCCAGGACTCTGGGAGCGGACGCTGTGGGCATGAGCACGGTCTGCGAGGCCATTGCTGCCAACCACATGGGTATGAGCGTGTGCGGGATCTCCTGTATCACCAACATGGCCAGCGGGATCCTTCCCCAGCCTTTGAGCCATAAGGAGGTCCAGGAGACGGCGGACCGGGTGGCTCCTCTGTTTGAGCGGCTGGTGAAAAAGTCCCTGGCTGCCATTTACCATGAGTATCTGTGCGTAAAATAGTCAAAAAAACAGGAAAGGACTGCCATGGGCGGTCCATATAAGACGGAGGCCTCTGCCTGCCGGGACCGATCAGATCCCGGGGGAACAGAGGCCTCCGTTTTCGCCCAGCCGGAGGATCTCTGCGCCCAGGAGAGCGGCGTCCTCTTGTGAGTGGGTGGAAAAAAGAAGGAGCTTTCCAGCGGTATATTTGTTTATCATACGGGCGGCCTGCTGCTTTGTGTCCGGATCCAGGCCGGTGAAGGGCTCGTCCATGAGGACGATATCAGCCGGGGCCAGGATGGCCCGCAGAATGGCGGTACGGCGCTTCATGCCGCCGGAAAATTCCGACACTGGCTTTTTAAGGGAATCTTCGGGCAGAAGGTGCTTTATGATGGCAGTCAGTTCATGGGCAGGATACCCGCGGCCGGTGACGAAGCGGATATTCTGGAGGACGGTGTATCCCTCAAGCAGGCGGTCCTCTTGGAAAACCGCAGAAAAGGAGCGGCCCTCCAGGCCCTCTATGGTTCCGGAATCAGCGGTCTCCAGTCCCATGAGGATCCGGAAAAGCGTGGTCTTTCCAGCTCCCGAGGGAGCCATAAGGCAGCAGGGACAGCCGCTTTCCAGATTTAGGGATACATGGTCCAGCACAAGACTGTCCCCATAGGATTTTGTCAGGTCCCGGACGGTGACCCGGAAGGCGGGATCAGACGGAAGCAGCATGGTTTTCCTCCTTTCCGGGAACGCCGTTTCCGGCAATGGTCTTTAACAGAAGAAGAAACAGCTTTTCAAAGACAGAGCTGACGGCGATGATCATGAGGGTCCAGGCAAAGAGGTCAGCGGTGCTCAGATAGATCTTGGCCATATAAAGCCCTTCTCCAATGGAGCCGCCGGGAACGCCGATGACCTCGGCTGCGATGCCGGATTTAAAGCCCATGCCCAGAGAGGTCTTCAGAGCGCTTTCCAGGTATGGATACAGAGAGATCCGGTAGATGGAAAGGGCCTGCCTCCAGACCGGGACCCGGAAGACCCGGGCCATTTCCAGAAGACCCGGATCCGCATGGGAGAGTCCGGCCAGGGTGTTTATATGGATCACCGGATAGACCACAAGGAAGGAAATAAAGACCGAAAGGTTTTCTGCTCCGGTCCATATGAGGGCCAGGATCACGAAGGAGGCCACGGGCACGGACTTCATGAACTGGATGGCCGGTTCCAGGATCTCACCTGCCAGGGGCTTCCAGAAGGCCAGGGAGCCGGTCAGGAGACCCGCCAGGAAGGCCATAAAAAATCCCAGGCTGATGCGGCCGAAGGAAAACCAGAGGGCTCCCCAGGAGGCTGGGGAGGCAAGCTGTACAGCCAGGGCCTTTAAGGCATCCAGGGGCCCCACCAGAAGGATCTGGTTCTGGACAGCCAGGGATGCCAGATGCCACAAAAACAGCCAGAACAGCAGAATGGCGGTCCTTCGGGACCAGTCTGGGAATCTGTGCATGGAAGTATCTGCTCCTTTACATATAGAGCCGGAAGCTCCGGCCCGGTCATTTAGTTGGAAACGGCTCCCGTATAGTAGAAGGCGTCATCCGGCAGGGCTCCGCCTGTGGAGGCAGGGTTCTGGTCAAAGAGGGCCTTTAAATAGCCGGACAGAGCCGTTTTCATCTCACCGCCGGACAGGAAGGCGATATTGCAGCCAGGCAGGGCCTTTTTCGCCACGGCAGCCTTGGGAACGATCCCGGCGGCCTCGATCAGCATGGAAGCTGTGTCGGGATCCTCAGAGGTAAAGCGGATGGACGCCTCATGCTCAGAAAGGAAGGTATCCACCAGGTCGCCGTGGGCGGCCAGGAAATCGTTATTTACGATGGTCACGCCGGTGATCATGCGGCTTTTGGTCTCGGCCTGCTCCTGGGCCTCATCCCAGGTCTTTGTCAGATCCAGGATCACAGAAAGGCTCTCGTTCTGGGCCAGGGCAGAGGTAACGAAGGGCTGGGGGAGAAGGCCGATGCGGCTGGGATCCTCCGCCAGGACAGAGGCCACCTCCGCAGGCTCGGATTTGAACTCCAGGGTCACATCATCCTCGGTCAGTCCGGCAGCGGACATCAGATAGCGGAGGGAATATTCCGGAGTGGTGCCCTTTCCGGTGAGGTATACGGTCTTTCCCTTTAACTGGTCAATGGAGGTGACGGAGGTGTCGGAGGATACCAGGTATAAAACGCCCAGGGTGTTCACGTCGATGACAGAGATCCCGCCCTTTGTCTTGTTGTAGAGGACTCCGGCAACATTGGCGGGAAGAAGTGCAATGTCCACCTTATTTCCTGCCACCAGGGCTGTCAGCTCGTCAGCGGCTGTCACCATGGTAAATTCATAATCATTCTGGGCTTTTCCGTTCTCTGTGTCGTCCATGAGCTTCACAAGGCCCATGGTGGTGGGGCCCTTTAAGCCGCCGACGCGGATCACGGTGCCGTCCCCGCTGCCGCCGGAGGATTCTTTTCCTGCTGCTGCGGCCTCAGAGGATTCTTTTTCATTGGTTTCAGGGACAGAAGCCTCTGCGTTAGAAGAAGCCGCAGCGGTCTGGGACTCTGCGGATCCCGCAGCGGAGGTCTCCGCCGGTTTTTCAGGACCGCAGCCCGTAAGGAGCGCCATGCCCAGGGCTGCGGCAAGAATGAAGGATGTGAATTTTTTCATAATATTAATTCCTCCTGGAATAGATTGTTTTTGTGCTGACTCCGTCCAGCATTCCAAGCTTTCCAGAAAGGCTGCTGATCTTGTCCATAGGCGCGTCCAGGACGACGCTGATGATAGAAAGGCCCTTTTCACGGTAAGGCACGCCCATGCGGCCGATAATGTATGAACGGTACTGGTGGAGGAGGTCGTTGAGCTTTTCTACGGATTCTGCATTTTCCACCATGATCCCAATGAGCGCTACGCGTGTTTCCATAATCTGTTCCTTTCTGTACAGGATCTCATCGCCTTTTCCCTCAGAAAGCGCCGGCGCCCTTCGGGGTCAGCACGAACAGCTTCAATATATCACACGGGCCAGGGTTTGTCAAAGCGGCGGCAGAAATTATACGGTCTCTTAATAAAATAAAGAAAAACAGTGAAATCCCGTTAAAAATTATACAGGTTTCATATTGCGGAGACCGTCCGGATATGCGATAATATAGAACGGTATAGGATTAAGGAAAGATTTCAGAAGGATATCAGGAGGAATCAAGTATGAGGACCAATGACGAGGCATTGTTAAAGATCAAGTATAACGTTCTGCATGAGGTAGCAAAGCTGGCCTTTTCCGGAGAACTGGATGAAAAGAGGGATGAGATCCCCTTTAAGCTGATCCCGGGACCGAAAGCCCAGTTCCGCTGCTGTGTATATAAAGAAAGAGAGATCATCCGCCAGAGAGTCCGTCTGGCTGAGGGGAAATGTCCCAGCGGAAAGCATAGCGACAATATGATCCAGGTGATCCCCTCTGCCTGCGAGGAGTGCCCGATCACCCGGTTCGTGGTGACAGACAACTGCCAGAAATGTATGGGTAAGGCCTGCCAGAATGCATGTAATTTTGGAGCCATCTCCATCGGCCGTGACCGGGCCCATATCGATCCGGATAAATGTAAGGAATGCGGAAAATGCGCCCAGGCATGTCCGTACAACGCCATTGCGGAGCTGATCCGTCCCTGCCGCCGCGCATGTCCTGTGGACGCCATCACCATGGATCTGGATACGGGTATCTGCCAGATCGACGAGAAGAAATGCATCCAGTGCGGAGCCTGCGTGAGGAGCTGTCCCTTCGGAGCCATCACCTCCAAGGTGTTTATCGTCCAGGTCATCAACGCCCTTAAGGCTGGAAAGAAGGTAGTTGCCATGGTGGCCCCCGCCGCAGAGGGTGAGTTTGGAGCCGATATTACTATGGGAAGCTGGAGAACGGCCCTTAAGAAGGTCGGCTTTGCAGATATGGTGGAGGTTGCCGCCGGCGGAGACATGACGGCCGCTTACGAGGCCATGGAGTGGGCAGAGGCGTATAAGGAAGGAAAGAAGATGACCACCTCCTGCTGTCCGGCTTTTGTGAACCTGATCAAAAAACATTATCCCACTCTGATCGATAACCTGTCCACCACGGTTTCCCCCATGTGTGCCGTGTCCAGAATGTTAAAGGCCAAAGATCCGGAGACTGTTACCGTGTTCATCGGGCCGTGTATGGCGAAAAAGGCCGAGGCAGCCGATAAGAGCGTGGAAGGAAACGCAGACTTTGTCCTGACCTTCGGAGAGGCCATTGAACTGATGCGGGCCAAGGACGTGGAGCTGGAGCCGGAGGAGTATAAGGATCAGGAAGCCAGCGTGTTCGGTAAGCGGTTCGGAAACGGCGGCGGCGTTACCAATGCGGTGATCCAGTGCTTAAAGGAGCAGGGAGAGAGCACCGATATCAAGGTAGCAAGATGCAGCGGCCCGGCCGATGTGAAGAAGGCTCTTCTCCTTATGAAGGTGGGAAGGCTCCCCGAGGACTTCATCGAAGGCATGATGTGCCAGGGCGGCTGCGTAGGCGGCCCCAGCAACTTAAAGCAGGAGACGACCTTTAAGAAGGACCGGGACGCTCTGATCGGAAAGGCCGATGAGAGAGGCGTATGGGAGAACTTAAAGAATTATGATATGGAGTCCTTCTCCATGCACAGGACCCACGAAAAGCAGTAAATAAGAGGCGGCGGATATGGAACAGCAGGGAAAGACAGAAAATAACGGAAACAGCAGGCTGGAAACGGGGAACATATGGAAACTGATGCTTTCACTTTCCATCCCCTCCATCATCGCCCAGCTGGTGGGGATCTTATATAACATGGTGGACCGGATGTTCATCGGAAGGATCGAAAATGGCACCACGGCCATGGCGGCCTTAAGTGTGTCCCTTCCGCTGATCACCTGTATCACTGCGTTCACAAGATTAGTGGGGATCGGCGGCGCGCCCTTATGCGCCATTAAAATGGGAAAGAAGGACCAGAGGGGGGCGGAGGAGATCCTGGGGGTAAGCTTCGCCTCCCTGATCACTGTGGGAGTGATCCTTACGGTGGTGATCCTGGTTTTCCAAAGGCCCATTTTAACGCTTTTCGGCGCAGATCCCACCACCCTGGACATGGCCTGTGATTATGTGTCCATCTATGCCCTGGGAACGGTTTTCGTGATGATCTCCCTGGGCATGAATTCTTACATTACGACCCAGGGTTTCGCCCGCACCGGTATGTGCACGGTGCTCATCGGAGCCATTTTAAACATTATCTTTGATGCGTTTTTCATCAACTACCTTCATATGGGCGTCAAGGGTGCGGCCATCGCCACCATCATCGCCCAGGGGATCTCCTGTATCTGGGCCCTTTCTTTTTTATTTGGAAAAAAGAGCCTGTTAAAGATGCGGCCGGAATTTTTCAAGGTGAAGAAGAATGTGCTTCTGCCCATCATGGCTCTGGGTGTATCGCCCTTTACCATGAGCATTACAGAAAGCCTGATCCAGATCTCCTTTAACAATCAGCTTTCCAAATACGGCGGAACTATGGCCGTGGGCACTGTGGCCATCATGTTCAGCCTGTGGCAGTTTGTAACCCTGCCCACCCAGGGCTTCTGCCAGGGGGCCCAGCCCATTATCAGCTACAATTACGGAGCCGGAAATCTGGCCCGGGTGCGGAAGGCCTGTAAGATCAGCCATGTGCTGTGCCTGGTATTTGCTACGACCCTCACAGGCCTTATGATGATCTTCCCAGGCCCCTTTGCCGGGATCTTCAGCAACGACCCGTCGCTCCTCCATTTCAGTGCCTGGGCGCTTCCCATTTATCTGGCGGGCGGAGCGATCTTCGGAGCCCAGATCAGCTGCCAGCAGTCCTTCATGTCCCTGGGACAGGCAAAGATCTCCCTGATCCTGGCCTGCTTAAGGAAGGTCATCCTTCTGGCGCCGCTGATCTACATATTCCCTGTGACCGTGGGAAAGCTGCCCTTTGCGGCGGCCATGGCAGAGGAGATCGCGGGGCTGGTGGAATATCCGGCGGAGGTATTTTCTATTTTCTTTGCAGAGCCCGTGTCGGATATCCTCGCGGCGGTCTGTACGTCGGCGACGTTTTATGTGTTTTATAAGAGGCATTTGAAAGACTGATAGAAATAGAATAAGACAGGAAAAGGTCCCTTGGGAACCGGGAGAAGCCATAAAGACTCTCCCCGGTCTCAAGGGACCTTCGTTTTATTTCCCCAGCTTCCTCTGTACCGCTTTCACCACTTCCATGATGGGAATGATGAGTACGGCCAGTCCCAGGGCAATGGCGTATTCGTGAAGGCCGATGGGTGTGAACTCAAAGGCAGTGGCTAAGAACGGAACCTCGATGACGGCGGTGGTCAGGATCAGGGAAACGACCATTGCGCCGAACAGGAAGTTGTTGCGGGTCTTTAAGGTAAAGATGGAGCCGCGGCGGCTTCTCATGTTTAGGGAGTGGAAGATCTCAACCATGGACAGGGTTAGGAATGCCATAGTCGTTCCGTCCGGGCTGTTGACGAATTCCCAGACGCCGCTTTCCACATAATGGCCCACCAGATAGGAGACCATGACCAGAACGGTTACGATAAAGCCCTGGAAGAACACGTCAAAGCCCATGCCTCCGGCGAAGATCCCTTCCTTGGGATCCCTGGGCTTCTGCTTCATGATGTCGGATTCGCTCTTTTCCATCCCCAGAGCCAGAGCCGGGAAGCAGTCGGTGATCAGGTTGATCCATAAAAGATGGACGGGCTTCAGGATCGTAAAGCCAATGAGGGTGGAGAAGAAGATGGCCAGGACCTCAGCCAGGTTGGAGGCTAAAAGGAACTGGATGGCCTTCCGGATATTGGCATAGATCCGGCGGCCCTCTTCAACGGCAGAGACGATGGTGGCAAAGTTATCGTCCGCCAGCACCATATCGGCCACATTTTTTGTAACGTCAGTTCCGGTGATGCCCATGCCGACGCCGATGTCGGCGCTCTTGATGGACGGCGCATCGTTGACGCCGTCTCCGGTCATGGCTGTGATCTTTCCGCGGGCCTTCCAGCCGTTGACGATGCGGACCTTATGCTCTGGCTGAACACGGGCATAAACGGAAAATTCGGTGATCCGGCGGGCGAATTCCTCGTCGCTCAGATCGTCCAGCTGCGCACCTGTGATGGCCTGGTCCGGGGAGGTGATGATCCCCAGCTCCATTCCGATGGCTACGGCAGTATCCTTGTGGTCTCCGGTGATCATAATGGGACGGATCCCGGCTTCCCGGCATTCTGCAATGGCGGTCTTCACTTCCGGACGCACGGGATCGATCATGCCGGAGAGGCCAACGTAAGTCAGATCCTGTTCCAGGAATTCCGGTTCTGTGCTTTCCGGCATGGAGGACCAGTTTCTTTTTGCAGCGCAGAGGACACGGAGGGCGCGGTCGGCCATGGATTTATTGGCGGCCAGGATAGAGGCGCGGATCTCATCGGTCATTTCCACTGCAGAGCCGTTCACCATGGCTCTGGTACAGCGTTTTAATACCTCGTCGGGAGCGCCCTTGGTGTACTGGATGATGGTCCCGTCGGCAGCCTTATGGACCGTGGACATCATTTTCCGCATGGAATCAAAGGGAGCCTCGCCCACCCGGGGCCATGCGGCCTTCAGCTCAGGCTTTAAGAGGCCGTTTTTGGCGGCGTCATTGACCAGGGCGCATTCTGTAGGTTCTCCGATGGCCTGGCCTGCTTCGGCGTCCCATTCGGAATCGGAGCAGAGAGCCATGGCTGTTTCCAGTTCCTTTTCATCGTCAGTCACATGGTCCACTACGGTCATCCGGTTCTGGGTCAGCGTACCAGTCTTATCAGAGCAGATGATCTGGGTACAGCCTAAGGTCTCCACAGCCGTCAGCTTGCGGATGATGGCGTTTCGTTTGGACATATTGGTAACGCCGATGGAAAGTACGATGGTGACCACAGCTGCGAGACCCTCGGGGATCGCTGCCACAGCCAGGGATACGGCTACCATAAAGGAGTTTAAGATGGAGCTGCCGTTGAAGCCGGAGCGCATGAGGCCTACGGCAAAGAT
The DNA here is from genome assembly GCF_025567195.1 of Alitiscatomonas aceti. Taxonomy (NCBI): domain Bacteria; kingdom Bacillati; phylum Bacillota; class Clostridia; order Lachnospirales; family Lachnospiraceae; genus Alitiscatomonas; species Alitiscatomonas aceti. The sequence continues at coordinate 17,133 of NZ_JAOQJF010000016.1, forward strand.
CACGGCGCAGATGCCCAGTACCAGTACGGTCAGGATCTTGCTGAGCTGGTTTAACTTTAACTGGAGGGGGGTCTCCTCATCCTTGGCCTGGGCCAGGGCAGAGGCGATCTTACCCATTTCTGTGTCCATGCCAGTACCAGTGAGGACAGCCTTTCCTCGTCCGTATACCACGGTGGAGCCCATGTAGACCATGTTCTTTCTGTCGCCCAGGGGAATGTCCTTCTGTCCGCCCAGGGAAAGAAGCTCGGCGGCCTTATTGACCGGAACGGACTCGCCGGTGAGGGCGGCCTCCTCGATCTTCATGCTGGCGCTTTCAATGATCCGGCCGTCGGCAGGAACCGCATCTCCGGCCTCCAGGACTACGATATCGCCGGGGACCAGATCCTCGCTCTTTAAGGTGACGATCTTTCCGTCACGGAGGACCTTACTGGATGCGGCTGCGATTTCCTGAAGGGCTGCGATGGCCGCTTCTGCCTTTCCTTCCTGTACTACGCCGAGAACGGCGTTGATGATCACCACAGCGATAATGATGATCACGTCTGCAAAGGATTCGCCCTGATAGAACGCCGTGATGCCGGAAATAATGGCGGCGGCGATGAGGATCAGGATCATGGGATCCGAGAGCTCTTTTAAGAACCGCTTCAGAATGGAATCCTTTTTTGCCTCCTTCAGCTTGTTCTTTCCGTACTGGGCGAGTCTTTTTTCAGCCTCGCCGGTGGAAAGACCCTGGTCGGAGGAATTTTGTGCCTTCAGCACTTCTTCATAATTTTCCAGATATTCTTTCACGTTGCCTCCTTATCCGGAAGATAGTATGCCCGGAAAACGGGAAAAAAATAAGACTTATCCTCAGAGAGATCCCTTTGGATAAGTCTCGTTGTTTTCATGAAACGGATCAGACGGAGAAATCCAGGCCTGAGCCGTATCAAAACAGGACCAGGCCGGTCGGCCATGTGTGTTGATCCTGTCACACCGGGGTGTCAACTACTCCCTTATTCGCTATTTTGTTTTGAATACCAGCGGCAGTTTTTGTCTGCCCCTTTGTTATTCAGTATTCTACCCCTGGGAAGGAAAAAAACAAGGGTATGAATTGAAAAATTGATAAAATTTCAGCAAACTTTTTGGAAAATTTTGCTAAAAACAGTCCTAAACCTGCAATCCCTTGACCTGGCGGGCGTTGAGCTCCTCCAGCCGTTCCTTTGTGACCGCTGCCAGCTGCTCGGCTTCGCAGGGCTCATGATCCAGGTTTTTATGGGCAGTAGCCAACATCAGCTTGATCCGGTTCAGCTGGTTTACCTCGCTGGCTCCGGGATCATAGTCCACGGCAATGATGTTGGCTTCCGGATGCTGGCGGCGCAGCTCCTTGATGACGCCCTTTCCAACGATATGGTTGGGCAGGCAGCCAAAGGGCTGGACGCAGACGATGTTCCTGGTGCCGCCCTTGATGAGCTCCAACATTTCCCCGGTCAGGAACCAGCCTTCCCCGGTCTGGTTTCCCAGGGAGACGAAGCCGCTGGCCATGGACGCCAGGTATTTGATCTTTGTGGGCGGCGTGAAGTGGACGCTCTTTTCCAGGGCGATCCGCGCCGACTTGCGGAAATACTCCAGAAGGGAGATCGCCGTATTGCAGAGCCAGGCGGTGGAGTGCTTCGCCCCCAGATGCCCGGCCTTGAAATTGCTGTTGTAGAAGCAGTACAGCAAAAAGTCCATGAGATCCGGCATCACGGCCTCGGCCCCTTCGGATTCCAGAAGCTCCACGATGTGGTTGTTGGCGGTGGGAGAGAATTTCACCAGGATCTCGCCCACGATCCCCACCTGGGGTTTTTGGATGTCCAGCCGCTCCAGGCTGTCGAAATCGCGGATGATGCCGCGGATGTTCTTTGTGAAGTTCATCATGCCCAGGGAGGGGCCGGAAAGCTCGCGTATACAGATCTTTTTCCATTTTTCATGCAGGGCGTTGGCAGAGCCGGGCACCTTTTCATAGGGCCTGGTGGCGTACAGCACACGCATGAACACGTCTCCGTAGACCACGGCCTGCATGGCCTTGGCGATCAGGGGAGCCGTCAGGGTGAAGCCCGGGTTGGACTCCATGCCGTTGGCATTGATGGAGATCACCGGGATCTGGGGCATCCCTGCCTTTTCCAGGGCACGGCGGATGAAGCCGATGTAGTTGGAGGCCCGGCAGCCGCCGCCGGTCTGGGTCATGACCACTGCTGTGTGGTCCAGGTCGTATTTCCCTGACAGGAGGGCGTCCATGATCTGGCCGATGACGATCAGGGACGGGTAGCAGGCATCGTTATTGACAAAGCGCAGCCCCGTATCTACGGCAGTTTTGTCGTCGTTCTGGAGAACCACCAGGTTATAGCCGAAGCTGCGGATGGCCGGCTCCAGCAGATCGAAGTGGATGGGCGACATCTGGGGGCAGAGAAGGGTGTAGGTCTTTCTCATTTCCTTTGTGAAGACCACCCGGTTATAGGCGCTGGACACGATGTTTCTGGTGTAGCGCCGTTCCTCTCTTACCCGCAGGGCGGAGATCAGGGAACGGATCCGGATCCTGGCAGCTCCCAGGTTATTGACCTCATCGATCTTCAGAACTGTATAGATCTTCCCGGCGCTGGTGAGAATATCATTGACCTGGTCCGTGGTCACGGCGTCCAGGCCGCAGCCAAAGGAGTTCAGCTGGATCAGATCCAGGTTATCCCGGGTCTTTACAAAGGAGGCTGCGGCATAAAGCCTGGAATGGTACATCCACTGGTCAGTGACGATCAGCGGCCGCTCCACCTCTGCCAGATGGGAAATGGAATCCTCGGTCAGCACCGGAAATCCGTATGAGGTGATCAGATCTGCGATCCCGTGGTTGATCTCCGGATCGATGTGGTAGGGCCGTCCGGCCAGAACGATGCCGTGCTTTCCGGTCTCCTCTAAATAGGAAAGCACCTCCTCACCCTTTTTCTCCACATCAGCGCGGGCCCTGGAAAGCTCTTCCCAGGCCTTATGGGCCGCAGACCGGACCTCATGCTCGGAGATCTGGAATTCATGTTTAAATTCCTGCACCAGCTGCTTTGTAAGGGTCTTTTCGTCCGTGAAGGCCATGAAGGGGTTCATGAACCGGATGTGGTTTTCCTCCAGGCCCTCCATATTGTTTTTGATATTTTCCGCGTAGGAGGTGACGATGGGGCAGTTGTAGTGGTTCCCGGCCCCGGCCACCTCATTCCTTTCATAAGGGATGCAGGGATAGAAAATAAAGGGGACGCCCTTTTTTATGAGCCATTCCACGTGGCCATGGGACAGCTTCGCCGGATAGCATTCGGACTCGCTGGGAATGGTCTCGATGCCCAGCTCATAGATCTGGCGGCTGGACTGGGGGGACAGGATCACCTGGAAGCCCAGTTCCTTAAAGAACACAGCCCAGAAGGGGAAGTCCTCGTACATGTTCAGCACCCGCGGGATCCCCACAGGGCCGCGGAAGGCCTTGTCGGCTGCCAGAGGCTCGTAATCGAAGATCCGGTGATATTTATAGGTATAAAGATTCGGGATATCCCGTTTGGCTTTTTCAACACCCAGGCCCCGCTCGCAGCGGTTGCCAAAGATATACTGTCTTCCTCCCTCAAAGCGGTTGATGGTCAGGACACAGTGGTTGACGCAGCCGCGGCACCGGCTCATGGTGGTGGTGTAGGTAAGGCCGATGATCCGGTCCAGAGAAAGCATGGAGGTCTCCTTCGGGTGGAGGTTATACCGTTCCCTGGCGATCAGCGCAGCGCCGAAGGCGCCCATGATCCCGGCAATATCCGGCCGGATGGCGTTGCCGCCGGAGATCTTTTCAAAGCTCCGCAGTACGGCATCGTTGTAGAAGGTGCCGCCCTGTACCACCACATTTTTTCCCAGGTCTGAGGCGGTGGTGATCTTGATGACCTTAAATAAGGCGTTGCGGATCACCGAGTAGGCCAGGCCTGCGGAGATATCGGCCACAGACGCGCCCTCCTTCTGGGCCTGCTTTACGTTGGAATTCATAAAGACCGTGCACCGGGTTCCAAGATCAATGGGATTCTGGGCAAACAGCGCCTCCTTTGCGAAATCCACCACGCTGTAATTTAAGGATCTGGCAAAGGTCTCGATGAAGGAGCCGCAGCCGGAGGAACAGGCTTCGTTGAGCTGGACGCTGTCCACAGTTCCGTCTTTGATGCGGATGCATTTCATGTCCTGGCCGCCGATGTCCAGAATACAGTCCACCTCCGGATCGAAGAAGGCTGCGGCATAGTAATGGGAGATGGTCTCCACCTCGCCCTCGTCCAGGAGAAAGGCCGCCTTTAAAAGGGCCTCTCCGTAGCCGGTGGAGCAGGAATAGGCGATCTTTGCCGTTTCCGGCAGCAGGGCTTTGATCTCTTTTATGGAAGCGATGGCTGTGGCCAGGGGGCTTCCGTTGTTGCTGCTGTAAAAATGGTAAAGCAGAGAACCGTCCTCGCCCACCAGAGCTACTTTGGTGGTGGTGGAGCCGGCATCGATGCCCAGGTAGCATCTGCCGGAATAGGAGGCCAGGTCTCCGCGTTTTACCTTATACTGGTTATGGCGGTCCAGGAATTCCTGGTAGTCGGCCTCATCCTTAAATAAGGGGTCCATCCGCTTTACCTCGAAGTCCATTTTGATCCCGCCGGAAAGGTCGGAGATGAGCTGATCCAGGGAAAGAGCCATGGTTTCCGGGGCATTCATGGCCGCTCCTACGGCTGCGAACAGGTGGGAGTGGTCCGGGGCGATGATGGCGTCGCCCTTTAAGTTCAGAGTCCGGATAAAAGCCTCCCGGAGCTCGGAAAGGAAGTGGAGCGGGCCGCCCAGGAAGGCCACGTTGCCGCGGATGGGTTTTCCGCAGGCCAGGCCGCTGATGGTCTGGTTGACCACGGCCTGGAAGATGGAGGCCGCCAGGTCCTCCCGGGTGGCCCCCTCGTTGATCAGAGGCTGGATATCGGATTTTGCAAATACACCGCACCGGGCCGCAATGGGATAGATGGCCTTGTAATTTTTGGCGTATTCGTTGAGGCCTGCGGCGTCGGTCTGTAAAAGGGAGGCCATCTGATCGATGAAGGAGCCGGTCCCTCCGGCACAGATGCCGTTCATCCTCTGGTCGATGCCGCCGGAGAAGTAGATGATCTTTGCGTCTTCCCCGCCCAGCTCAATGGCCACGTCGGTATCGGGCGCATAATCCTGTAAGGCCGTGGCAACAGCCACGACCTCCTGGGTAAAAGGAATATTCAGATGACCGGAAAGGGCCAGTCCGCCGGAGCCGGTGATGCTGGCGCTGACCTGGAGCTCTCCCAGCCTTTCGCGGGCCTTTTTTAAGAGCGCGGCCAGGGTCTCCTGGATATTGGCGTAATGGCGCTCATAATCTGCAAAAAGTATCTGATTGTCATTGTCAATGACAGCAGTCTTTACGGTGGTGGAACCGATATCGATCCCAAGACGGAATGTTTGATTCATGTGAGCGGGGAAATCCCCTATCCTCCTTAATCTGACAGCAGAGAGGATCGCTCCCCTCTGCCGTAAAATATCTTATGTTTATTTTATTATAGAAAGAACGTCCGGAAGCCCCTCCGGACTGCGCCAGAGCCGCCCGCAGGAGCCGGAATACCGGAAAAAATGGTAAAACGGACCTGCCGCGCGAGGGCGCTGGATGGTTACAGTATATCATAATTTCAGCGGGGAAAACAATAGACACAATTCCCAATATGTTGACAAAAAACGCTAAAAAACCGTTAAGGATGGAAAGAACAGGAGGCCGCGCCTAAAGGATTTGACAAAAGGAAGGAGGGCGAATTATAATAGCAATCAAAATAAGAAAAGGATCTATTGGGTGGGAAAGGAAATTTAGAATGAATCAATGGCTGAACAAGATGGAACGGAAGCTGGGGCGGTATGCGATCCCCAATCTGATGAATTATGTGGTGATCCTCTACGCCGTGGGAGCATTGGTCTGCTGGCGGGCCCCGGAGCTTTACTTTGAGTATCTGATGCTGGACGCCAGGGCGATCCTCCACGGCCAGATCTGGCGGATCGTGACCTTCCTTATGTGGCCCCTGTCGGGCGACCTGTTTTTAAACGTGCTGGTCATTTACTGTTATTATAACCTGGGCCGGACCCTGGAGGCCGTGTGGGGCTCCTTCCGGTTCAACGTATACTTTTTTATGGGGATCATCGGCCATGTGCTGGCGGCCATCCTTATTTATGCGCTCACCGGCAGGATCTACCCGCTGACGGCAGAATATCTGAATTTTTCCTTATTCTTTGCCTATGCGGCCACGTTCCCGGACGCCCAGTTCTTACTGTTTTTTGTGATCCCCATTAAGGCCAAATGGCTGGCTCTGTTTGACGGGGCTTACTTCCTTTACGGAATGATCTTTGGCGGAATGGCATCCCGGATCGCCATCGTCATGTCCTTATTGAATTTTATCCTGTATTTTGTCATGTCCAGAAGCGGGAGATACAACCCGAAGGAAATAAAGAGAAAACAGCAGTTCAGATCCCAGGTCACCCAGACGGTCAGGGAAGCGAAGCAGAATGGCCGTCACCGCTGTGCCGTCTGCGGCCGCACGGATCTGGACGATCCCGAGCTGGTATTCCGCTTCTGCTCAAAATGTGAGGGGGATTACGAATACTGCCAGGACCATCTCTACACCCATAAGCATGTGACAAAGGGCGGAATGGATCCGCGGCAGAAGACATCATAGGAGGCAAAGCACCAGAATGAAAAAAACAAAGATCATTTGTACCATGGGACCGAACAGCGATGACCGGGAGGTCATGAAACAGTTGGTGTTAAATGGAATGGACGTGGCACGGTTCAATTTTTCCCACGGAAACCATGAGGAGCACAAAAAAAGATATCTCCAGCTCCGTCAGGTGGCGGAGGAAACAGGGATCCCGGTGGCGGCGCTGCTGGACACCAAGGGCCCGGAGATCCGTACTGGCATTTTGAAGGACGGAAAGAAGATCACCTTAAAGGAAGGCCAGGAATTTACCCTTACCACAGAAGAGGTCGTGGGGGATGAGACCATGGTCCATATCAATTACGACGGCCTGAACGGAGATGTGAAGGTGGGAGACCGGATCCTCATTGACGACGGCCTGATCGAGCTGCATGTGAGGGAGGTCCAGGGTCCCAGGATCGTCTGTCTGGTAGTAAACGGCGGCGAGCTGGGCGAGAGAAAAGGTGTCAACGTGCCAGGCGTAAAGATCAAGCTTCCGGCCCTGACAGAAAAAGACAAGGATGATATCCGTTTTGGGATGGAGATGGGCTTTGATTATATTGCCGCCTCCTTTATCCGCTCGGCGGACGCCATCCGGGAGATCCGGGAGATCCTGGCCGAGGGCGGCTCCTCCATGGGCATCATCGCCAAGATCGAAAATGAGGAAGGGCTGGAAAATCTGGATGATATCATTGAAGAGAGCGACGGCATCATGGTGGCCCGGGGCGACCTGGGCGTGGAGATCCCGCCGGAGAAGCTGCCCCATCTCCAGAAAATGATGATCGAAAAGTGCAGTGAGGCATGCAAGGTGGTCATCACAGCCACCCAGATGCTGGATTCTATGATCCGGAATCCCCGTCCAACCCGTGCGGAGGTGACAGACGTGGCCAACGCAGTCTACGACGGCACCGATGTGGTAATGCTTTCCGGTGAGACCGCCAACGGGAAATATCCGGTGGAGGCTTTGAAGATGATGGTCCACATCGTAGAGGAGACGGAGTCCCACCTGGACGATTCCTTCTATAAAAGGAGACGGGTATCTGACGACAACAGCCACAGCATTTCCAATGCGGTCTGCTATTCCTCCGTATCCACGGCCCGGGCTCTGGGGGCGAAGGTCATCATTGCTCCCAGCATCAGCGGCTACACGGCCCGGATGCTTTCCAAGTGGCATCCGGCAACGATGGTGGCGGGCATGTCCCCCAGCATTGATACAGTCCGCAGAATGCAGCTTTATTGGGGCGTACATCCGTTCCAGGCAAAGAGAGCAGAGTCCACGGATACCCTGATCATGAATTCCATTGACGCCTTAAAGGCAGAGGGACTTGTGAAGGAGGGTGACCTGGCGGTGGTAACTGCCGGAGTCGTGAGCCATTCCCGCAGACATGAACCGGCCACATCCACCAATATCATGCGGGTCGTAACCGTAGACTGATCCAGAGGGGGCGGTCTGCCATAAACAAAGGAGTATATTGATATGGAAAAGAAACCATTTGCGACCAGGGAAAAGCTGGAAGAGATCGCAAAAGAATATCCCACGCCCTTTCATCTTTACGATGAAAAGGGGATCCGGGAAAACGCCAGGGCTCTTAAGGAGGCATTTTCCTGGAATCCGGGCTTTAAAGAATATTTTGCCGTAAAGGCCACACCGAACCCGTTTATTTTAAAGATCCTTCAGGACATGGGCTGCGGCACCGACTGCTCTTCCGAGACAGAGCTGATGCTGTCGAAGGCCTGTGGCTTTACGGGCCACGACATCATGTTTTCCTCCAATGATACGCCGCCGGAGGAATTTAAAATGGCGGATGAGCTGGGGGCCATCATCAATCTGGACGATTTTACCCATATCGCCTGTGTGGAAAAGGTCCTGGATACGTTTCCGGAGACCATGAGCTGCCGGTTTAATCCCGGCGGCCTGTTCCGGATCTCCAACGATATCATGGACAATCCGGGAGATTCCAAGTATGGAATGACAGAGGAGCAGCTGACGGAGGCCTTCCGGATCTTAAAGGATAAGGGAGTAAAGCACTTCGGGATCCATGCGTTCCTGGCCAGCAATACCGTTACCAACGAATATTATCCGCTTCTGGCTAAGATCCTGTTTGAACTGGCAGTCCGTGTGAAAAACGCCGCAGGCGTCCACATTGCCTTTATCAATCTTTCCGGCGGCATTGGCATTCCATACCGCCCGGACCAGGAGCCCAACGATATCCGCGTCATCGGAGACGGGGTGAGAAAGGTTTACGAGGAGGTTCTGGTCCCGGCCGGCATGGGAGACGTGGCTATTTTCACAGAGCTGGGCCGCTTTATGCTGGGGCCCTACGGAGCCTTAGTGACCCGGGCCATCCACGAAAAGCATACCTATAAGGAATATATCGGCGTGGACGCCTGTGCGGTGAACCTGATGCGCCCGGCCATGTACGGCGCTTACCACCATATTACGGTCATGGGAAAGGAGAACGCCCCCTGCGACCATAAGTATGATGTGACCGGCTCCCTCTGCGAGAACAACGATAAGTTTGCGGTGGACCGGATGCTGCCAGAGATCCAGATGGGAGATCTCCTGTTCATCCACGACACCGGAGCCCACGGCTTTTCCATGGGGTATAATTATAATGGAAAGCTTAGGAGCGCAGAGCTTCTTTTACAGGAGGACGGAAGCGTCCGCATGATCCGCCGCGCGGAGACACCAAAGGATTACTTTGCAACCTTTGATTTCTGCGGGTTATTAAAGGATGTGGAGTAGTTTAAGAGGATAGAGACAAAAGAGAGCCCCGGCTGCCGTTTTCGGCTGCCGGGGCTTAGACATGAGAAAACCCCGCTTGTATCGCAGCGGGGATTTGTCATTTAGGATTTCGATTTCAAAAAGGTTTTTAGGATAAAGGATTTAAAATTTGTATCGTGCATTTCTTATGGTTAAAGTATAGCACGTTATGCTGGAAAATGATTGTATATTCTTTGAATGGATTATGAAGATTTTCTTAAGATTTGAAATGTCTGGAAAAAACGCCGGATGGGCAAAACGCTTTCCCTGGAATATCCTATTTATAAAAGGACTCCGAGGAAATCATATGTGAATCGTGTAAAGGAACAGATCCGCTGCCGGGACGCCTATACCCTGGGGCTTACGGGGAGGGGCGTCTGCGTGGCGGTGCTGGATACAGGGGCATATCCCCACAGGGATTTTGAGGACCGGATCTCGGGCTTTGCGGATGTGGTGAACCACCGGCCCGGTCCCTATGACGACTGCGGCCATGGGACCCATATCTGCGGGATCATCGGGGGCAGCGGGGCCGTTTCCGACGGAAGGTATCAGGGCATGGCCCCAGGCTGTACCCTGGCGGCTGTCAAGGTCCTGGACCGGAAGGGGAACGGCTCTGCCGCCGACGTTCTGGCCGGGATCGGCTGGATCCTGGACCGGAAGGACCGGCTGGGGATCCGGATCGTGAATATTTCCGTGGGCTCCTATGGAAAGAGGGGGATGAGCGAGGATTCGGCTCTGGTAAAAGGCGTCAACCGGGCCTGGGATGCCGGGCTTGTGGTGGTGGTGGCCGCCGGGAATAACGGCCCGGCTCCCTTAAGCGTCACCACGCCTGGGATCAGCCGGAAGGTGATCACTGTGGGCTGCTCCGACGACCACATGGAGGTGCTGGTGGGAAAGAACCGGATGGTGGATTATTCCGGCCGCGGTCCCACCCTGGCGGCGGTCTGCAAGCCGGACCTGGTGGCTCCGGGCTGCAGCGTAGCCAGCTGCGCCAGTCTGAGGGATAAGTACACCATAAAAAGCGGGACCTCCATGAGCACCCCCATCGTTTCCGGGGCCATTGCCCTTCTTCTGGAAAAATACCCGGACATGACCAACCGGGACGTAAAGCTGAGGCTGATGGAAACATGCCGGGACATGGGCCTTCCAAAAAACCAGCAGGGCTGGGGGCTCCTGGACGTGGAACGGCTTTTGAGATAGAACATCCGGACGCTGCAAAGGAAATGGAGTCCCAGGCGGCTTTTTCTGCGGCGTTCCATAAAATATGGGCGGGGGCTGCTTCGGCAGTCCCCGTTTCTTTTGGGTATTCTGCTGTGTTTTTTGTGGAAAACCACAAAAAAGCCGTGCGTTTCCGGGAAAAGTGGAAAAGGGGTTGCAAATAAGCGGGAAACATGCGAAAATTTACATGGATTTTACATAGGCGCGGCGGATATTTTACATACTGATGATATCCTGTCCATGATATGTAGAAAATAATCGCATGACTATGTGTATTTTACGGAGGAAGGTATGGATTTTTTTGGACTTTTATCAATGATCGGAGGTCTGGCGCTGTTCCTGTACGGAATGGATACCATGGGCCAGGGACTTGAGAAGCTGTCCGGCGGCCGCCTGGAGCGGATCCTGGAAAAGCTCACATCCAACCCCATTAAGGCAGTACTTCTGGGCGCCGGCGTTACGGCTGTGATCCAGTCGTCTTCAGCCACTACTGTTATGGTCGTCGGCTTTGTAAACTCTGGAATTATGAAGCTGACCCAGGCTGTGGGCATCATCATGGGAGCCAACATCGGTACTACCGTGACGTCCTGGCTCTTAAGCCTTACGGGAATCGAAAGCGGGAACTTTTTTGTACAGCTGTTAAAGCCGTCGTCCTTCTCCCCGGTTCTGGCACTGATCGGCATGATCTTCATCATGTTCACGAAAAATGAGAAGAAAAAGAACCTGGGAACCATTATGATCGGCTTTGCCATTCTGATGTTTGGTATGGAGACCATGAGCGACGCGGTGAAGCCCCTGGCGGATGTGCCGGAATTCACCGGGCTCCTGACAATGTTCTCCAACCCGATCCTGGGAATGATCGCAGGAGCGGTCCTTACTGCCATCATCCAGAGCTCTTCTGCATCCGTCGGTATCCTGCAGGCCCTCTGCGCCACTGGAGCCGTAAGCTTTGGAAGCGCCATTCCCATCATCATGGGACAGAATATCGGTACCTGTGTGACTGCCATGATCTCTGGTATCGGAGCCAGCAAGAACGCAAGACGGGCTGCACTGGTACACCTGTATTTCAACATCATCGGAACGGCTGTGTTTATGATCGTATTCTACACGGTCAACGGCTTTATACACTTTGATTTCCTGGACGGAGCGGCCAGTGCCATGGGCATCGCTGTGGTCCACAGCGCCTTTAACGTGGCATCCACGATCCTGCTTCTGCCATTTTCCAAGGTGCTTGTGAAGTTAGCAACCTTAACGATCCCGGACGAGCAGGAAAAGGAGCTGGCGGCAGGCATCGCCGCCGGGGAAGAGGAGTTCCGCCTTCTGGATCCCCGTTTCCTGGAGACTCCCGGCTATGCCGTAGAGCAGTGCCGTCTTGTGACCACCCATATGGCCCAGACTGCCAGGGAGGGCTTTTTAAAGGCCATGGAGCTCCTGGATTCCTATGACCAGGAAAAGGCCGACCAGGTGGCTGCCATCGAGGACCTGGTGGATAAGTACGAGGACCATCTGGGGACCTATATGGTAAAGGTGGGAAGCCAGCAGCTTTCCAAGAACGACAGCCATACGGTCTCCCTGCTCCTTCACTGCATCGGAGACTTTGAGAGGATCTCCGACCATGCCATGAACTTAATGACAGCGGCCAAGGAGATGCACGATAAAAATATGGAATTCTCCAAAAAGGCAGAGGAGGAATTAAAGGTATTTTTAAATGCCGTTACAGAGATCCTGGATCTTTCTATTACGGCCTTCGAGAACAACGATGTAAAGAAGGCTTCCCTGGTGGAGCCGCTTGAGGAGGTCATCGACGATCTGAACACCTGTGTGAAGGCCAACCACATCAAGCGTCTCCAGAAGGGAAAATGTACCATCGAGCAGGGCTTCGTTCTGTTGGATATCTCCACCAACTTAGAGCGTGTGTCCGACCACTGCTCCAATATCGCCATCAGTGTCATTGAGATCGACCGGGATGGCTTTGATGCCCACGGTTATCTGGAAAACTTAAAGCGGGACGACGATCCCCGGTTCCAGGGAATGGTGGAAAGTTACAGAAAGAAATATACGCTTCCGGCGTAAAAGAGAAAGCCGCCTATGCAGTTTCTGCCAGGCGGCGGATCTTTATCCGGAAAGGACAGGAGGAGAGCGGATATGGCGCTGATCTATGCAGTGGAAGATGATAAGAATATTCTGGAGATCGAGATGTTTGCCTTAAAAAACAGCGGCTACCAGGTGGACGGCTTTGAATGTGCCCGCGATTTTTATAAGAAGCTGGATGAGCGGCAGCCAGATCTGGTCCTTCTGGATATCATGCTGCCGGACGAGGATGGCCTTGAGATCGTCGGAAAGCTCCGGAGACGTCCCGAGACCAAGAAGCTCCCGGTGATCATGGTCACGGCCAAGACCACAGAGATCGACAAGGTCAAGGGCCTGGATGTGGGCGCCGATGATTACCTGACAAAGCCCTTCGGCGTTATGGAGCTGATCGCCAGGGTCAAGGCGGTGCTCCGCAGGACCATGGAGGAGGAGAAGTTCTTAAGTCTGGGAGATGTGTTCCTGGACGACGAAAAGCATATGGTCTATGTAAAGGACCAGCCTTGCAGCCTGACGTTCAAGGAGTATGAGCTCTTAAAGCTGCTGCTCCACAATGCCGGAATCGTGGTGACCCGGGAGATCATCCTGGAGCGTGTCTGGGGCATTGACTTCGAGGGAGAATCCAGGACCCTGGACATGCATATCCGGACCCTCAGGCAGAAGCTGGGGGATGCCGGGACCATGATCCGGACCGTGCGGAACGTAGGCTATATGATCGAATAGGCGGGATGAGATGAAACGGAGAATCCATATTGAGCTTCTGGTTACGTCAGGGTTAGCCATCCTCCTGACGCTGACCTTTGCCATGTTTGTGTTTTACGGGCTGTTCCGGTCCCAGATCATCCGGGATCTGGAGACCGATGCACGGGTCATGAAGAACATGGGCGTTTTTGACGATATTTCCAGGATGGCAGAGAAAAACGGCTCCATCAGCAGCGAGGACCTGCGGATCACAGTGGTGAGCCCCGGAGGAGACGTCCTGTTTGACAGCAGCGCCGATGCGGCGGTCATGGAAAACCATGAGGACCGGCCTGAGATCCGGACGGCTCTGGAAGCAGGGGAGGGAAGCGGCAGCCGGCGCTCAGAGACCATGGACAAGAACCTGTTTTATTATGCCGTCCGTATGGAAAACGGAAACGTCTTAAGGATCTCCAGGGAGGCAGACAGCTTTTTTGCGGTATTCCAGAATATGCTGCCTACGGTGCTGGAGGTGTCCCTGGTGCTGTTTGTCTTCAGTATATTTCTGTCCAATTATTTTACAAAGACCCTGGTGGGGCCCATTGAAGAAATGGCCAGGAATATTTCTGATCCCGGCCAGGAGGTGGTATACAGGGAGCTGGAGCCCTTTGTGGCCACCATCCGGCAGCAGCATGACGACATCATAAAAAGCGCCCAGATGCGCCAGGAGTTCACAGCCAACGTATCCCACGAGCTGAAGACACCGCTGACTGCCATTTCCGGGTACGCGGAGCTGATCGAGCACGGCATGGCGGATGCGGAGAATTCCAAGCGCTTCGCCGGAGAGATCCATAAAAATTCTGTACGCCTCTTATCCCTGATCAACGATATCATCCAGCTTTCCCAGCTGGACGGAGGGAAGAATCACAGCGAGTATGCGGATATTGATCTGTATAAGCTGGCGGCTGAATGTGTGGATATGCTGAAGATGAACGCCAGAAAGCAGAACGTGACCATGAAGCTCTGCGGAAAGCCATGTACGGTGTATGCGGACCGTCAGCTCATGGAGGAGCTCCTCTATAATCTGTGCGACAATGCCATCCGATATAATAACCGGGGCGGCTCTGTGACGGTCACGGTGGATGAAAAAGACGGCCATGTGTTCCTTTCCATTAGGGATACGGGGATCGGGATACCCACGGAGCACCAGGACCGGGTGTTTGAACGGTTCTACCGGGTGGATAAGAGCCGTTCCAAGGCCACTGGAGGAACGGGACTGGGTCTTGCCATTGTAAAGCATATCGTGGCCCAGCACGGCGCATCCATCTCCCTGGAGAGCCAGGCTGGGAAGGGGACGGAGATCCGGGTGGAATTTTCGGATGCCCTGAAGCAGCAGATGGAAGAACGGGCAGAGAATGCTTAAAATAAACAGGCGATGGATTTTGGGGATGCCTTCCGGGCCTCCCCTTTTCTGGTTGTATCCTTCCGGGAAAAGGCCTGGAGTGTAAAACCAGCCTCCTGTTTTTTGTGGCTTTTGCCCATTGACGGCGGTGGAAAAGCCGGGTATGATGAAGCCAGACCAGAGATCTGAAAGGTCCCGGCTTTCTCACTCACCCGGCCTTATGTTTTCCGGCGGTTCCGCCAAAGTTTCCCGAAGAAATCATTGACTTTTTCCTGGAAGTATATTATGATTAGGACATAACAGAACATTTGTTCGCATTTGGAGGATGAATATGAATAAAGAAGATAAATTGAAAGCCCTGGACGCGGCCCTGACCCAGATCGAGAAAGCCTATGGAAAGGGATCTGTGATGAAGCTGGGAGACTCCGGCGCAAATATGAATATCGAGACGGTGCCCACCGGTTCCTTAAGCCTGGATATCGCCCTGGGACTGGGAGGCGTTCCCAAGGGACGTGTGATCGAGGTCTACGGCCCGGAGTCCAGCGGTAAGACCACCGTTGCCCTTCATATGGTGGCGGAGGTACAGAAGCGGGGAGGGATCGCCGGCTTTATCGATGCGGAGCATGCCCTGGATCCCGTTTACGCGAAGAACATCGGCGTGGATATCGATAACCTGTATATTTCCCAGCCGGATAACGGTGAACAGGCCCTGGAGATCACAGAGACAATGGTCCGCTCCGGCGCTGTGGATATCGTGATCGTGGACTCTGTGGCAGCCCTGGTGCCCAAGGCGGAGATCGACGGCGATATGGGAGATTCCCATGTGGGCCTTCAGGCCCGTCTGATGTCCCAGGCCCTCAGAAAGCTGACAGCAGTGATCAGCCGGACCAACTGTATCGTGATCTTTATCAACCAGCTCCGTGAAAAGGTAGGCGTGATGTTCGGAAATCCGGAAACCACCACCGGCGGCCGTGCGCTGAAGTTCTACTCCTCCGTCCGTCTGGATGTGAGAAGGACCGAGTCCTTAAAGCAGAGCGGTGAGGTGATCGGAAACCATGTGCGGGTAAAGGTAGTAAAGAATAAGATCGCACCGCCGTTTAAGGAGGCTGAATTTGATATTATGTTCGGCAAAGGGATCTCCAGAGAAGGAGATGTGCTGGATCTGGCGGCAGATGCCAATATCGTGGAAAAGAGCGGCTCCTGGTACGCCTATAATGGCGCAAAGATCGGTCAGGGCCGGGAGAATGCCAAGCAGTACCTGGCCCAGAATCCGCTGATCTGCGAGGAGATCGAAAATCAGGTGAGAGAGCTCCACGGCCTGGAGGCCCAGCATGTGGCGGCCGGAGAACCGTCCGGTGAGGTGGCCGGAGAGAGCGTCGCGCCGGCAGATGCTGGAAATATGACCGCTGGAATGGAAAAGGAAGAGGCGGAGAGATAATGAAGGAATGGAAGCTGGAAGGCGTATCCGGGTTGGAGGAACCGTCCTTACAGTCTGGGAATGCCGGGGATGAAAAAGAGGCCAGGAACAAGGCCGTCTACTATCTCCAGTTTTCCAGTAAGACCGAGTGGGAACTGCGTAAGAAGCTGGCAGAACAGGGATTTCTGCCGGCTTCTGTTGATTCTGCCATCCGTTTTGTGAAGGCGCACCGGTATCTGGACGACGGAGAATATGCAGCCCGTTATATAGAGCGGAACCAGAGGAAGAAAAGCAGGAAGCAGATGGTCTTTGAGCTGCGTCAGAAGGGGATCGATGAGGAGACGTTAAATGCGGCCTTTGAGGAAAATCCTGTGGACGAGGAGGAGCAGATCCTAAGGCTCCTGGAAAAGAAGGGCTACCGGGGAGAGGAAGCCGAAAGGGAGGAAAAACAGAAAATCTCCGCCTATCTGGCCCGAAAGGGCTTCGCTTATGAGGCCATCCAGAGGGCTATGATTAATTATGCACGGAAAAACAGAGATTGAAAGCAATATACTTGACATAATGTATAAAACAGTTTAAAATTGAAGTGTTGTACAATGAAAACTAAATAAAGGAGGTGCTCCTGTGTCACCAATAATAAGCGCGTTGATCGCAGCGGTTATTGTGGCTCCTATTACCTGGCTTGCAGCTGTGGCTTACCGGAAGAAAAGCTATGAGAGCAAGATCGGAAGCGCAGAGGAAAAGTCCAGAGAAATAATAGATGAAGCATTGAAGGTCGCAGAGACGAAGAAAAAAGAAGCTCTCCTGGAAGCCAAGGAAGAGAATTTGAAGGCAAAAAATGAGCTGGAGAAGGAAACCAGGGAACGAAGGGCAGAGATTCAGCGCTATGAGCGCCGCGTACTCAGCAAAGAGGAAAATCTGGATAAAAAAGCAGAGGCAATGGAACGGAAAGAGTCCAGCCTGGTGTCCAGAGAGGACTCTTTAAAGAAACGCACTGCCGAAGTGGAGGAACTGTTTGCGAAAGAGCAGGAGGAGCTGGAAAAGATCTCCGGTCTCACTTCTGATCAGGCAAAAGAGTATCTTCTGAAGTCTGTGGAAGCGGATGTGAAGCACGACACTGCCAAGCTCATCAAGGAGCTGGAAGCCAGGGCAAAGGAAGAAGCAGACAAAAAGGCCAGGGAGTATGTGGTCACAGCCATCCAGAGATGTGCGGCTGACCATGTGGCAGAGACCACAGTTTCTGTGGTACAGCTCCCCAGTGATGAGATGAAGGGACGCATCATCGGAAGAGAGGGACGGAATATCCGTACTCTGGAGACCATGACCGGCGTTGAGCTGATCATCGACGATACTCCGGAGGCCGTCGTACTGTCCGGCTTTGATCCGGTCCGCAGAGAAGTTGCCAGGATCGCCCTGGAGCGTCTGATCGTGGATGGACGTATCCATCCGGCCAGGATCGAGGAAATGGTGGAGAAAGCGCAGAAGGAAGTCGAGAACATGATGCGCGAAGAAGGAGAGGCAGCCGCCCTGGAGGTGGGGATCCATGGAATCCATCCGGAGCTGGTGAAGCTCCTTGGAAAGATGAAGTTCAGGACCAGCTATGGGCAGAATGCATTGAAGCATTCCATCGAGGTTGCCCAGCTTTCCGGTCTGCTGGCTTCTGAGATCGGCGTGGATGTGAGACTGGCAAAGCGTGCCGGTTTATTACACGACATTGGAAAATCTGTCGATCATGAGATGGAGGGCTCCCATGTACAGCTGGGATCCGAGCTCTGTAAGAAATATAAGGAGTCGGCTACGGTCATCAACGCAGTGGAATCCCATCATGGCGATGTGGAACCCACCAGCCTGATCTCCTGTATCGTCCAGGCAGCAGATACGATCTCTGCCGCAAGACCCGGCGCCAGAAGAGAAACGCTGGAAACATACACCAACCGCTTAAAGCAGCTGGAGGATATCACCAATTCCTTCAAGGGAGTGGATAAGTCCTTTGCGATCCAGGCAGGACGCGAGGTACGTATCATGGTCGTACCGGAACAGGTCAGCGATGACGATATGGTTCTGATGGCCAGAGAAATTTCTAAGAAGGTGGAGTCCGAGCTGGAATATCCGGGACAGATCAAGGTCAATGTGATCCGGGAATCCAGAGTAACGGATTATGCAAAATAAGAGCACAGAACAATAAGAAAGATCCGGAGGTATATGGGGAGACCCTGTACCGCCGGATTTTTTATGTCATAGGGGCGGAGGGGGGACTGGATCCGGACACCGCATTGGGGCAGACGTTTATCGGCGTTAATTTGTGACAGTTCAGCCGTGTATCTTCTTGTCCGCTGTTAGCGGACAAGAAGCATCGGGCGTCTGCCCTATGGAGAACCAGACAGGAAAACACTTATGAAAACAAGTTTTCAACGCGTTTTCCCATCTGGTTCTCCGCATGGCTGAACTATTACGTTAATTTGTAAAAAAGTATTGACGATTCAGAAAATGTGGTGTAAAATCCAGAGTAACGAAAAGTTACCAGAGAAAGCCGGGGCGGTACAAACGCCCGGGAGGAAACAGGATGAGCAAGAAAACGGCGATCGTATCAGTACAGATGAATATGATGGGTCTGATGTGCGGCATGGCCATGTGCGGCATGATTTTTTGCGTGGAAAAAATTGCAGACCAGAATCATTCCTGTATGGATTGTGAGTAGTCAGATATCCTGTGATCAACAAAGAGGGTAAACCGCAGTTCCTGAGGGGCTGCGGTTTTTTGTTTGCGCGGGCGGCGAAAAAAGCAGCCGGTCTGCCGGAGAAAAGGAGAAAAGCATGGAAAATAAGACTCCGATCATCCGTATGGATGGTCTTGGAAAAGCGTTTACAGGGAGCCAGGGAACGGTCCGGGCGCTGGAGGACATCAGTCTGGAGATCATGCCTGGGGAGATCTTCGGGATCATCGGCCTTTCGGGGGCAGGAAAAAGCACCCTGGTGCGGTGTATGAATTATCTGGAGGTCCCCACCGAGGGAGAGGTCTATTATGACGGAAAGCCCCTGTCGGAAATGCAGGATGCTGAGTTAAGAAAGGTCCGCCAGTCCATGGGAATGATCTTCCAGCAGTTCAATCTGCTGGCCCAGAGGACAGTCCTGGGAAATATCTGTTTCCCCATGGAGATCGCAGGGACTCCCAGAGAAGAAGCAAAGGCCAGGGCCCGGGAACTTTTAAAGCTGGTGGGACTGGAGGACCGGGAAAACGCATATCCGGCACAGCTTTCCGGAGGCCAGAAGCAGAGGGTAGCCATTGCCAGGGCCATCGCCACCAATCCAAAGGTACTCCTCTGTGACGAGGCCACCAGCGCCCTGGATCCCAATACCACCAAAGCGATCCTTCAGCTTTTGAAGGAGATCAACCAGTCCATGGGCATTACAGTCGTCATCATCACCCATGAGATGGCCGTGATCGAAGCTGTCTGCGACCGGGTGGCCATCATCGACAAGAGCCACATTGCAGAGATCGGCGAGGTGTCCCGGGTGTTCGCAGAGCCCAAGTCCAAAATCGGCCGCCAGCTGATCCTGGGCGACGCAGCGGAAAAAGTAGAATTTGGAACGGGACGGCTGTTCCGTATTATCTTTGACGGCCTGGCGTCCAGTGAGCCGGTGATCTCCAACGTGGTACTGGCATGTAAGGTGCCGGTGAACATCATGTACGCAGCCACCAGGGATATAAAGGGAAAGGCCGCAGGACAGATGATCATTGAGCTGCCGGATCATGAGCCGGACATCGAAAGGGTCCTCCAGTATCTGGACCGGGCGAAAGTACCTTATGAGGAGGTTGGAAAAAATGAACTCTAATCTGGCATTTCTGTTTTTAGAAGAACTGGGAAATACCCTGATCATGACGTTTGCATCGTCGGCTCTGGCCTATGTGATCGGGATCCCCCTGGGAATCCTGCTTGTTGTCTGGGCAAAGAACGGGATCCGTCCCAACCCCAGGGCCCAGGAGGCCCTGGGCGTGATCATCAACCTGATCCGTTCTGTTCCGTTCCTGATCCTGGTGATCGCCATCCAGAACTTCACCAGAAAGCTGGTGGGCACCAGCGTGGGAACCAAGGCCATTATCGTGCCTCTGACTCTGGCGTCGGCCCCCTATGTGGCCAGGATCGTGGAAGCATCCTTAAACGAAGTGGATCCCGGGGTCATCGAAGCGGCCAAATCCATGGGCGCTTCCACCTGGCAGATCATCGTAAAGGTGCTCCTTCCGGAGGCGAAGCCATCTCTGATCACCAACGGGGCCATTGCAGTGACCACCATTCTGGGATACTCGGCCATGGCCGGCTTCTGCGGGGCCGGAGGCCTGGGAGCCGTTGCCATCAACTATGGCTACTACCGGTTTGAGGACGGCATCATGTGGATCGCCATTCTCTTCTTAGTGATCCTGGTACAGGTGATCCAGTCCCTGGGCATGACCCTGGTGAAAAAGGTGGACCGGAGGGCCCGTTAGGCTCACGGAAGAAGGCTCTTTAAACGTATGGATCAGATCCTGACCGGCCAAAACCAAAGCGCGCAGGCGGAGGGCGGAACGGTTTTGATATAAATGAAAACATCAAAAGGAGAAAGATCATCATGAGAAAAAACATTTATACATTCCTGGCAGTCGCTTTTGTGGCCGGACTTTTAGCCGGCTGCGGTTCCAAAGATTCCGGTAAGGACACCACCATCGTCGTAGGAGCCAGCCCGGCTCCCCACGCAGAGATCCTGGAGGCGGCGAAGCCGGTGCTGGAGAAGGCAGGCTATACCCTGGAGATCAAAGAGTATAACGATTATGTACAGCCCAATGTGGCCCTGGATGCCGGAGACCTGGACGCCAACTATTTCCAGCACCAGCCGTATCTGGATGAATTTAATGCGGAGAAAAAGACGGAGCTGGCTTCTGCGGCTGTGATCCATTATGAGCCCTTTGGGATCTATGCCGGAAAGACCGCTTCCCTGGAGGAGCTGGCAGACGGAGCCCAGATTGCCGTTCCCAATGACACCACCAATGAGGCCAGGGCTCTCCTGCTTTTAGAGGCCCAGGGGCTCATCGGCCTGAAGGAGGGCGCAGGACTTACGGCAACCAAGCAGGATATCGTTGACAATCCGAGAAATTTCGATATCATTGAAATGGAGGCAGCCCAGCTTCCCCGTTCTCTCCAGGACGTGGATCTGGCTGTCATCAACGGAAACTATGCCATCGCAGCAGGTTTAAAGGTGGCGGACGCTCTTGTATGTGAGGATTCAGAATCCATCGGCGCCACTACCTACGGAAATGTGGTAGCTGTCCAGAAGGGCCATGAGAATGATGAAAAGATCAAGGCTCTGGTGGATGCCTTAAAGAGCGGGGAGGTAAAGAAGTTTATTGAAGAAACGTATGAGGGGGCCGTGGTTCCGCTTTCATAGAAAAGCGGCCCTCCCCTGTGCGGGAACATCTCAGGAGGGAATGGAAATGGAAAAAATCGGTTTTATTGGAATGGGCAACATGGCGACTGCCATCATGAAGGGGCTTTTAAAGGAATTTTCCCCGGAGGATATGATCTTTTCCTCTGCCCATGAGGAAAAAATGGAGCAGGTCACCAGGGAGACGGGGGTTCCCCATGCGGGCTCCAACGCAGAGTGCGCCAGACAGGCAAAGTACCTGGTCCTGGCTGTAAAGCCCCAGGTGCTGCCCCGGGTTTTTGGGGAGATCAAAGACGTGGTGACGAAGGACCAGGTGATCATCTCCATCGCAGCCGGATACACCATTTCCGACCTGACAGAGGGCCTGGGAGGCCAGGTTCGGGTGGTCCGCTCCATGCCCAACACACCGGCTATGGTGGGTGAGGGCATGACGGGAGTCTGCTATGATGAAGTCCTGTTCACCCAGGAGGAAAAGGCGCTTCTCCATACACTGTTCACTTCCTTTGGAAAAATGGAACTGGTGGAGGAGCGGCTCATGGATGTGGTGGGAAGCGCCAGCGGCTGTTCCCCGGCTTATGTATACATGTTCATCGAGGCCCTGGCCGACGGCTGTGTGAAGAACGGCCTGCCCCGCCAGATGGCGTACCGGATGGCTGCCCAGGCAGTCCTTGGAAGTGCAAAAATGGTCCTGGAGACCGGAAAGCATCCCGGCGAGCTAAAGGATATGGTCTGCTCACCCGGCGGCACCACCATCGAGGGTGTGGCGGCCCTGGAGGAGGGAGGCTTCCGCAGCTCCATCATAAAGGCCTGCGACGCCAACTACGAGAAAAATAAGCGGTTAAAATAGGCGGGAGGAGAAAGCGGTTATGGAAAAAACGATCCGCCTGGAGCGGGAGCTGGCGTACACCGGGACGATCCTTAAGGTATACAGGGATACGGTGGTGGCCAACGGGATCCAGGAGACCTATGATTATATCCACCACGACGGGGCGGCAGCAGTGCTTCCGGTGACAAAGGATGGAAAGCTCTTAATGGTGCGCCAGTACAGGAACGCCCTGGACCGGTTTACCCTGGAGCTGCCGGCCGGAAAGGTGGATGCGCCGGACGAGCCCCGGATCGAATGTGCGTACCGGGAGCTGGAGGAGGAGACCGGGTTTAAAGCGGAGACCATGGAATACCTCATGACCATCAACACAACCGTGGCATTCTGCGACGAGGCCATCGACCTGTTTGTGGCCAGGGATCTGGTAAAGACAGAGCAGCACCTGGACGCAGACGAAAGCATCGATGTGGAGGAATGGGAGGTAAAGGACCTGCTGGAGCTGATCTACGGAGGAAAGCTCACCGACGGAAAGACGGTGGCTGCCATCATGGCATATGCCCAGCGGGAAGGGATCCGGTGAACGGATAAAAATGGAATAGACCGGACATGGCCGTCATATAGTGGGAACAAAAGAAGCCTGTACTGTATGGGGGATGCCATGGGAAATTTCGGAAACAGGAAGGACAGCCCAGGATTCTGGCTGTCCTTTTTTCTGCTCCTGGGAGCCGCCGCTGGGACGCGGTTCTGCAACTGGCCGGATTCCGGATGGAAGGAGGCGCTTAGGGATGCGGGGAGTGGGATGGTCACGGCAGCCATGCTGTTAAAGCTGGATTTCATGGGGCTTTTTTTTACGGTTTTAAGAAAACGGCTGGGGGAGGCCTTCTGCCTGATCCTGTTCTCCATGACGCCGGCGGCTCCGTTTCTTTTTATGGGGACGGCGGCCTACCTGGGTTTTTCCACGGCGGTGACCGTCAGCGCCCTGACCATGGGGAGCGGGCTTTCCGGGATCTTCCGGTACCTGGCCCTGGTCCTTCCCCAGGCTGTGCCGTACATGGCTGTATTTTATGTGACGGCCTGGTGGATGGAGGAGGAGAAAAAGAAGATGACCGCGCCTGCGGCCCTGGCGCTGGTCCTGGCAGCGGTCCTGGGAGCGGCGGCGGAAAGCTTTGTGAATCCGTGGATAACTGCCTGGATCACCGGATGAACGGTGGAAAATTCTTTTTACAATATGTGGAAGGCCGCTGTCCGGGGAGTGCCACATGTTGGGCTTTGTATGGAAACCGCCTGGAAAGTGGGAGAAAAGGGGTAAAAATGTGTTTGATTTTATGGAAAAGTGAGACTATAATGAGGAAAACAGCCCGTTTTGGGCAGGATCGTGTATGAGAGAAGATCACGGGGGATCGGGCAGAGTGAGATGAAAGAAGAGATTAGACGGTTCGCGGAGTATCTGGAGGCGGAAAAGCATGCTTCAGAAAATACCCGCGTTTCCTATCAGAGAGATTTAATGCAGATGGCGGCGTTCCTGGAAGGAATGGGGATCCGGGAGCTGTCCCGGGTCACAAGGACAGCGCTGAATTCCTATGTGCTGATGCTGGAAAAGGAAGGGAAGGCGGCGTCCACGGTGTCCAGGAACCTGGCATCCATGAAGGCGTTTTTCGGATACGAATTCAAGCGCGGGCGGATCAGAAAGGATCCGTCAGAATCCATCCATGCGCCCAGGATCGAAAAAAAGGCTCCGGTGATCCTGACCGTGGAGGAGGTGGACCGCCTGCTGGCCCAGCCGTCGGGGGATTCTGCCAAGGAGATCCGGGATAAGGCCATGCTGGAGCTCCTTTACGCCACCGGGATCCGCGTATCGGAGCTGATCCATCTGGAGCTTTCCGATGTGAATATGGCTGTGGGCTTCATTACCTGCCGGGACGAATATAAGGAGCGGGCCGTACCCTTCGGCCGCGTGGCCAAGGAGGCACTTTCAAGATATCTGGAAACAGCCCGCCCGGCTCTTGTAAAGGGCGGGGACGCGCCCTGGCTTTTCATCAACTGCAGCGGCGGCCTCATGAGCCGCCAGGGCTTCTGGAAGATCGTGAAATATTACGGGGAAAAGGCAGGGATCCAGGAGGACATCACGCCCCATACCCTGCGCCATTCCTTTGCGGCCCATCTGATCGGCGGCGGGGCCGATGTGAAGGCTGTCCAGACCATGATGGGCCATGCCGATCCCGCCACCACCCAGATGTACGCCGCCTATGCCGGACTCTGCGGGACAGACCCGGAAGCACATCACAGGAGATAGGAGATCCCCCTTCCCAGAGAACGCGCCGCTCTGTGAAGGGGGATTTTCTGGATGCATACCTGGCAGAAGAACTGGAAGAGGAATACCGGAAAACGCAGATACCGGATCAGGAGGAGGAAAGAGAATGACACGACAGGAACTGTTCGCCTGGTGCATGGACCAATACGGCACAGAGCCGGAGTATCCGTGGAAGGACAGAAACGCTGTCCTCCGTCACAAAGACAACAAAAAATGGTATGGAGTGATCCTGGAAACAGGAAAAAATAAACTGGGGCTTCCGGGAGATGGAACCGCAGAGATCCTGAACGTAAAATGCGACCCGGTCCTGGCTGCCTCCTGCCGCACCCAGCCCGGATTCTTC
Organism: Alitiscatomonas aceti; assembly: GCF_025567195.1. Taxonomy (NCBI): domain Bacteria; kingdom Bacillati; phylum Bacillota; class Clostridia; order Lachnospirales; family Lachnospiraceae; genus Alitiscatomonas; species Alitiscatomonas aceti. Next base: position 42,322 of record NZ_JAOQJF010000016.1, read on the forward strand.
CCCGCCTGGCACATGAACAAAGAAAAATGGCTCAGCATCCTTCTGAACGAACCAGAGCTGGACGCCGCCATAAAAAACCTCCTGGCCCTAAGCTTCGACCTGACCTCCCCCAGCTCCAGACCCCAGCATTCAAAATAATCCCTCCAGGAGTTCCCATCCCTTCCGCCCCATCCTTCAGTCTCCGCCCCCGCCAAAGCCCCCATGTCCTCCCAAAGCGATGCTTTCTTTGGGAGGATATGGGGGCGTCCCTATTTTACAGCTTCCCCAGAATACTCCTTGCCACCGACAGTCCGTTGGCGGAGGCCTGCTGGAGTCCGCGGGTCACGGACGCGCCGTCGCCGATGGCCCGGAGTCCCGGGATACTGGTCTCGAAATCCTTATTTACCACCACCTTATTGGAGTAGAATTTCACCTCCACGCCGTAAAGCAGGGTCTCGTCGCTGGCGATCCCGGGCGTTACCTTGTCCAGAGCCAGGAGCATTTCTTTAATGTCCACCATGATCCGATGGGGCAGCACCAGGGACAGATCTCCAGGCACTGCGTCCTTTAAGGTGGGGATCAGATTGTTCCGGCAGAGCCGTTCCTCAGTGGTCCGGCGGCCCCGGAGGAAATCGCCGAAGGTCTGCACCAGGATCTTTCCGTCACACAGCATGTTGGAAAGCTGGGCCACATGCTTGCCGTATTCGATGGGCGTCTTAAAGGGCTTGGTGAAGTTTTTGGACACCAGAAGGGCAAAGTTGGTGTTGTGGGTCTTATATTCCTGGGACTTGTAGGCATGGCCGTTGACTACCGCCAGGCCGTTTTCGTAATACTCCGTGGCCACCTCTCCCGACGGATTGGTACAGAAGGTACGCACCTTATCGTCGAAGGTGGGCGTATAATACACCAGCTTGGCCTCGTAGAGGTTTTTATTTAAAAATTCCATGACCTCGTCCCGGACCTCCACCCGGACGCCGATGTCCACGGTGCCGACCTTTGTCTCGATCCCGTGATCCCTGCATACATGGGAGAACCAGTCGGAGCCCTCGCGGCCGATGGCGGACACGATCTCCCGGGCATAATACGTTTCTCCCTTATCAGTGAGGATCCCTCTGGCACAGCCGTCCTCGATGAGGATATCCTGGACCATGGTATTAAATTCGATCCGTACCCCGCTGCTTAACAGGTGTTCCTGGAGGCGGGTGTAGATCTTATAGCCCTCTTCAGTGCCCAGATGACGGATGGGACATTCGATGAGCTTTAAGTTTGCCATGATGGCCCTCCGGCGGATCTCCTGGATCTCCTTCTGCTTATCGACGCCGTAGACATTTGTGTCTGCCCCGAATTTCAGATAGATATCGTCGGATTCATGGATCAGCTCCAGGGCCTTGTCATATCCCAGGATATCCGGCAGGTTCCCTCCCACATCCGGAGACAGGGAGAGCTTTCCGTCAGAAAACGCGCCGGCTCCCGCAAAGCCGGTGGTGATGCTGCATGGCCTGCACCCCACGCAGACCTTGGTGGTACGCTTGGGGCATACCCGCTTTTCAATGGGACGGCCCTTTTCCACCATGAGTATGTTTAAGGAAGGCCGCTCCTTTATGAGCTCGTAGGCGCAGAAGATGCCCGACGGCCCCGCGCCGATGATGATCACATCAAAATCTGTTCTGTTGTTCATAGAATACCCCCAATCATAAACTGGCCGCAGTCCGGGAACCGCAGCCAGTCTATTATACCATAAAATACGTCTGGGAACAATCGATCAGAACAGCACCGGCATTTTCAGCCAGCGGCCCCGCAGCAGGCGGATCAGGAACACGATGCCGCGGGTGATCAGCTCGGCAGTCATAGAGATCCATACGCCGGTGACGCCGAACCGATGGGTGAACACCAGAACCGTCATGACACGGACGCCCCACATGGTAAACAGGTTGATGAAGAACGGGGCCTTGCTGTCCCCGGCTCCCCGGAGCGCGCCGGTGGCGACGATGCTGACGGCAAACAGCGGTTCTGAGAAGGCTACGATCCGCAGAAGTCCGGCGCTGACCTCCGCTACCTCCGTGTCAGCTGTCAGGAGGCTGGTGAGGAAGGGCGCGAAGCCGAACATTAAGAGCGCCATGAAAAATACCAGGATGGAGCCTAAGATCGTGGTCCCGTAGGCGAACCGCTTTGCCATATCCAGCCGCCGGGCTCCGATGCTCTGGCCCACAAGGGCGGTGGCGGCAGAGGCGACGCCGAAGGCAGGAAGATAGCAGATGCTCTCAGTCTGGACAGCCACGTAGTTGGAGGCCACGGCCACGGTGCCCATTCCGGCCACCACAGAGGTCATGACGATCTGAGCCAGGGAGAGGGCCATGCGCTCCAGGGCAGTGGGCGTGGACAGGCGCAGCATGTTGTTCATGCACGGCTTTGTGAAGCGCCAGGTCTCGTTTCCCTGGAAGCGGAGCGGCCCCTTACGGCAGATGATGCCCAGAAGAAGGGTCACGGCCACGCAGGCCTGGGCGAGTCCTGTGCCCAGAGCCGCGCCCTGGACGCCGAGGCCGGCTCCCCAGACGTGGAAGCCGCCGATGTCCCGGGGCGGGTAAATGAAGATAAAGTTAAAGATCACGTCAAACACGCACATGCCCACGTTCATGATGCTGGGCAGCAGGATGTTTCCGCTGCACCGCAGGATGCTGGAGTACAGGGCGGAGGCCATGGAAAACGGGAAGAAGAAGGCCACCGTACAGAAGTAGGACCTGGCCGCCGGGGCGATCTCCGGATCAGAGCCCAGAAGCTCCGGCAGGACCTGGCCGATGCCGATGGCTGCTGCGGCCATGACCACACCGAACAAAACGTTAAACAGGATGGACTGGCACAGGACGTTCCGGCTGTCTCCGTCCCGTCCGGCTCCCAGGTACTGGGCGATCTGGACGGAAAAGCCCACGGCAATGGCGCTGGTCAGGCCGTTCATTAGCCAGATGGAGCTGGCTACCACGCCGATGGCCGCCGTGGCTCCCGGACCCAGGCTGCCCACCATGGCGGTGTCGATATAGCTCATGAGCGTCATGACCAGCTGTTCCAGGATCGCCGGAATGGAAAGGGCGATGATCAGCTGGGTCTGGCTTTTTAAGGAGATGGAGCGGCCGTCCCGCATGGCCTCGCTCATCTGAAGCATGTTCATAAAAGATACCCCCAATGTAAGAATTTAATAAAATACCCCATGCCCATAGTATACTGGAAAACGGCAGGAATTGGAAGAGGAGGAGCAAAGGATTTGGGACTTGTAAGTCATGGATAAAACTGATAGAATAGTAAAACCATAAATCATGGGATAAAGGAGAAAATATACCATATGTTTTTAATAGCAGGTCTCGGGAATCCGGGAAAGGAATATGAAAATACACGCCATAACGCCGGCTTCATGGTGCTGGACGCCCTGGCAGATAAGCTGGGAGCCGACATATCGGAGAAAAAGCACAAGGCCCTCTGCGGCAGGGCTGTGATCGGGGGGCAGAAGGTGATCCTTTTAAAGCCCCAGACGTATATGAATTCCAGCGGCGAGAGCATCCGGGCGGCTGCCGATTATTATAAGGTGGACCCGGAGGACATCCTGGTGGTCTATGACGACATCAGCCTGGCTCCCGGCCAGCTTCGGATCCGGGCCAAGGGAAGCGCCGGAGGCCACAACGGGATCAAGAGCATCATCGCCCATCTGGGGACCCAGGAGTTCCCCAGAGTCCGGGTGGGCGTGGGAGAAAAGCCGCCCAGGATGGATCTGGCCGACTATGTGCTGGGCCATTTTTCCCAGGGCGAGAGAAAGATCATGGAGGACGCAGTAAAGGAAGCGGCCGATGCGGTCATGGAGGCAGTGGAGGAAGGGATCGACCATGCCATGAACAGCCATAACCGGAAGAAGGACGGCCAGGCGTAAAAGGATCGGGAGAGGAGAAGAATGGGAGAGATATTTGCAAATCCGCTGACGGAGCTGGCAGAATATGGAGACATGAAGCAGGATCTTATGAAAGGGAAAGGACCCGTCCAGATCTGCGGCGTCACCGATTCCCAGAAGGTCCATGTGATGTACCAGGTTTCGGAGGAGAAGGCCTGGAGGTTAGTTGTGACTCACGACGATACCAGGGCCAGGGAGCTTTACGATGACTTCAGCTATTTTGAAAAGAATACATGGCTGTATCCCGCCAGGGATCTTCTGTTTTACAGCTCCGATATCCATGGAAACCTTCTGACCAGACAGCGGATGCAGGTGTTTAAGCACCTGATGGAGGATGTTGGCGGGACCGTGGTGACCACGGTGGACGGCCTCATGGACCATCTTCTCCCTCTTTCCATGATGAAGGAGCGGCGGATCCTGGTGGAGTCCGGAGAGGTCCTGGATATCGGGGATATGAAGGAACGGCTCCGGGATCTGGGCTACGAGCGGACGGGCCAGGTGGACGGAATGGGCCAGTTTTCCATCCGAGGAGGAATCATTGATATTTTCCCTCTGACCGAGGAGCTTCCGGTGCGGATCGAGCTGTGGGGAGACGAGGTGGACTCCATCCGGTCCTTTGATCCGGAGAGCCAGAGATCCATTACCCAGATGGATTCGGTGCTGATCTATCCGGCGGCGGAGCTGACCTTAACAAAGGAGCAGATGGAAAACGGCACAGACCGGATCGAAAAGGAAGGGAAAAAGCAGGAAAAGGCCTTCCGGGAGGCAGGAAAGCCCGAGGAGGCCCACCGGATCAAGACTGCCGTGGGGGAACTGTGCGAGGCCTTAAGGGAGGGCTTTGACCCCCACGCCCTGGACGGATATATCCGGTATTTCTGTAAGGAGACGGTGTCGTTTCTGGAGTACATGAAGGAAGCGGCGGGAACGGACCGGACGGACGGAGCTCTCGCCGGAAACGGCGGCTCTGGGGAGCGCGCAGGCCTTGCCATATTTTTAGATGAGCCCCAGAGGCTTTTGGAAAAGGCCGGAGCGGTGGAAACTGAGTTTCGGGAGAGCATGAGCCACCGTCTGGAAAAGGGGTATCTGCTTCCGGGCCAGACGGATCTTTTATTTTCCGCAAAGGCTGTGCTGGCGGCGGCCCAGACGCCGGAGGCCATTTTTATGACGGGCCTGGACCAGCGGCTTCCGGGCATGGCCGTTAAAAAGAAATACAGCATCACGGGAAAAAATGTCAATTCCTACCAGAACGGCTTTGAGCTTCTGATCAAAGATCTGACCCGCTGGAAAAAGGAAGGCTACCGGGTGGTGCTCCTTTCTGCGTCCCGGACCAGGGCCAGCCGTCTGGCAGGGGATCTGAGAGAGTACGATCTGCGGGCCTTCTGCCCCGAGGATCCCAGCCGTCCGGTGAGCCCGGGGGAGATCCTGGTGACCTATGGAAAGCTCCATAAGGGCTTTGAATATCCGCTGATCAAATTTGTGGTCATTACGGAAGGCGACATGTTCGGAAACGAGCGCCGCCAGAAGAAAAGGAAAAAGTACAATTACGAGGGCAAGAAGATCAGCAGCTTTTCCGAGCTGTCCGTGGGAGACTATGTGGTCCATGAGAGCCATGGCCTGGGTATCTACCGGGGGATCGAAAAGATCGAGCAGGACCATGTGATCAAGGATTATATCAAGGTGGAGTATGCCGACGGCGGAAATCTCTATCTTCCGGCCACCCGCCTGGACGGGATCCAGAAGTACGCCGGAGCCGATGCGAAGACGCCGAAGCTCAATAAATTAGGCGGGGCCGAATGGGGAAAGACAAAGACCCGGGTACGCACGGCCGTGCGGGAGATCGCAAAGGAGCTGGTGGAGCTTTACGCCGCCCGCCAGGACGCCGAGGGCTTCGTTTACGGGGAGGACACGGTCTGGCAGAAGGAATTTGAAGAGATGTTCCCCTATGAGGAGACCGACGACCAGCTTTCCGCCATCGAGGACACAAAAAAGGATATGGAGAGCCGGAAGATCATGGACCGGCTGATCTGCGGCGATGTGGGCTACGGAAAGACCGAGATCGCTCTCCGGGCGGCCTTCAAGGCGGTCCAGGAGGGAAAGCAGGTGGTCTACCTGGTTCCCACCACCATCCTGGCCCAGCAGCACTACAATACCTTTATCCAGAGGATGAAGGACTTTCCGGTGCGGGTGGATCTGATGTCCCGGTTTAAGACCCCGGCGGATATCAAAAAGACGCTGGAGGGGCTGAAAAAGGGGTTTGTGGACATCGTCATCGGCACTCACCGGGTGCTCTCCAAGGACGTGCAGTTCAAGGACCTGGGCCTGCTCATCATCGACGAGGAGCAGCGGTTCGGCGTGGCCCACAAGGAAAAGATCAAGCAGCTGAAGCAGAACGTGGATGTGCTGACCCTGACTGCCACCCCCATTCCCAGGACTCTCCACATGAGCCTCATCGGGATCCGGGATATGAGCGTTTTAGAGGAGCCGCCCATGGAGCGTGTGCCCATCCAGACGTATGTGATGGAGTATAACGACGAGATGGTCCGGGAAGCCATCCACCGGGAGCTGGCCCGCGGCGGCCAGGTATACTATGTATACAACAGAGTCAGCAACATCGACGAGATTGCAGGCCATGTGGCCTCTCTGGTGCCCGATGCTCAGGTGGCCTTTGCCCATGGGCAGATGAACGAGCGTCAGCTGGAGCGGATCATGCTGGATTTTGTCAACGGCGACATCGACGTTTTAGTATCCACCACCATCATCGAAACGGGGCTGGATATCCCCAACGCCAACACCATGATCATCCATGACGCGGACCGGCTGGGCCTTTCCCAGCTTTACCAGATCCGCGGGCGCATCGGCCGCTCCAACCGCACCTCCTTTGCGTTCCTCATGTACAAGCGGGACAAAATGCTGCGGGAGGAGGCGGAAAAGCGCCTCCAGGCAATCCGGGAATTCACGGAGCTGGGCTCCGGCATTAAGATCGCCATGCGGGACCTGGAGATCCGCGGGGCGGGGAACATCCTGGGAGCGGAGCAGCACGGCCACATGGAGGCCGTGGGGTATGATTTGTACTGCAAGATGTTAAATGAGGCCGTCCTGGCCCTTAAGGGAGAGACCACAGAGGAGGAGAGCTTCGAGACTGTGGTGGACTGCGACATCGACGCCTTTATCCCCGACGGATATATTAAGAACGAGTATCTGAAGCTGGATGTATACAAACGGATCTCGGCCATTGAGAACGAAGAGGAATACATGGACATGCAGGATGAGCTCATCGACCGGTTTGGAGATATCCCCGGACCGGTGGAAAATCTTCTGAAGGTGGCGGAGTTAAAGGCCGCAGCCCACCGGGCCTATGTGACCGGGGTGGCTGTCAACCGCCAGGAGATCCGTATGGAGCTGTATCCCAAGGCGAAGTTAGACGTTTCCGGTATTCCGGGACTCATCGGGGAATACAAGAACGCCCTGCGGTTCGTCCAGGGAGAAAAGCCCATGATGTTCTACCAGGATAAGCGGAATAAGAATAAGGACTGCGGCCCCATGATGGAGAAGGCCAGGGAGATATTGGAACGGCTGGGGGGACTGGCAGGCCAGAGGGGGTGAACCCGGTATGAGAAAAAATGATATGTACTGGCTCCTGTTCCAGATCGCATGCGGACTGTTCTGTCTTTTTTCATGGACACAGCCAGGCCAGGCAGCCCGGTATCTTTTACTGGGGCTCCTGTTTTTACGGATCACATTGTTTCTGCTGGTCTGGAAGAACGGAGACCGGGCGGTCCGATGGCTGGCGGGTCGGCACACGCCGGTGGGAGATCTGGAACTGAAGGAGCTTCGAGGGAAACTTTTTGATGTGTTGGTCCTTGCCGAATTTATGATCCTGGGAAACGCGGTTCCGAGACTGGCCGTCCATGGGCCGGAGTTTCGCCGCTATGATGCTCTTGCATGGTTTACCATAGCGTTGGTGATCTATTACCTGGTAAATTCTCCGGGTCTGCGGCTTTTCTTAAAAGGGGGCTGGTTTTGGGGGATACCCTGGGTAAGCATTGCACTGCTCCTATTGGTGTATAAAAATTCTGGGATTTTTATCGCAGATGCCGGTGATCAAATGTTTGTCGTAATGGTGATCATGCACTTGGAACTGGTGGCCAGTACGCTGGTAAGGATGTATCTGAAGGGAAAAGAGCGAGGTTCTGATGTGGGGCAGCTATGAAGCTGCCCCGTTTCCTTCCGCCGTAAATTCCACATATTCCCCGAAAAATTCATTTACATAAAAATTAGGATCGTTTTTCCGGCAGAGAGCATAAAATTTCCTTGGCAGATAAGGAAATGCAAAGCTCTTTTTTATTACATGGTCATACTTCCCGAGACGGATAAAATCGGGGATCATTCCGAATCCCAGGCCCGCGTTGACCATCATCATTTTCGTGTCATATGAGTTGACATGGATAATATCGCGGAAACGGAAAAAGGGCTTATAGTGATCAGAAATCTGGGAAATGCTGCCATCGTACATGGTGATAAGGACTTCGTTTTCCAGGTCAGATGATGAGATCCTTTCCAGGGAGGCCAGCGGGGATTCCCGGCAGATAGCCAGCCTCCAATCATGCTCATAGATCATAGCAGCGTTAAAATATTCTTTTTGGATTCCGGCCAGGAACTGGTCACTGGTGATGATGACATCCAGAAGGTTTTGTTCAAAGCGCTTTAAAAGCTCCCGGTAGCTGTACTGGAGACAGGTGATCCGCAGGTCTGGATGCTCAGAGACGTAAGTGCCCAGAAAGGGGCTTAAGAGCTCGCTTTCATAAATCCCCACGCCGATCTTCAGCGAACGGGTAAAGCCCTGGTGGATATTCTGGACCGTTTCAATGGAGGCATTATATACCTCCAGAAGCCTCTGGGCCTGGATATAAAACTCCCGCCCGGCATCTGTAAGGACGACCGAATGATTATCACGGTAAAACAGGCGGACATTCAGCTCCTCTTCCAGACTGCTGATCTTCCGGCTCATGGAGGTCTGGGTAATATGCTCTTTATCGGCAGCCCTGGTGAAGTTCAGACATTCCGCCAGGCTGATAAAGCATTTCATATTTTCTAAGTTCATTTCATCTCTCCTTTGCGGACATTTGTTTTCTGCATAACGTGACACTTTTTCTTCATTTCACATTATGGATCCCCGATGCTAAAATTGTCTCAACAAAACCGGAAACGGAAAGGAGACTCAAGATTATGACAAATTATATCAGAGAAATGAGCGGAAAACAATATTTAAAGAGACTGGCCGAAAATCCGACGGTGATCATTCCCACCGGGGCCTGTGAGATCTATGGCCCGCAGCTTCCCATGGGCAGTGATCTGATCGCAGCAAAGCGGATCGCAGAGCTGGTGGCAGAAAAGACCGGTGCATTGATCGCGCCTACCATTGAAGCCGGAGAATCCTCAGCCCTGGCCTCCTTCCCCTGTACCTTTGCCATGCCGAGAAAGATCTTAGAGGACTGGCTGGATTTCCTGGTAGGAAAGCTCATTAAGGATGGGGCGAAGAATTTTGTGTTTATCACCGGTCATGCGGGAAACGTGGATACGGTAAATTACATTGGAAAAAAATATCTGAATGAACACGATATCCGGCTGGTGCAGATCGACTGGTGGAGGTTTACCAACGCCAACGGCAGCGATATTTTCCAGTACAGCGGGCAGATGGCCCACGGCCATGCCAGCGAATGTGGAACCTCTGTAATGCTGTATCTTTACCCGGAGCTGGTGGATATGGACGAGCTCTCCAGAGTGGAGCCGATCACGGCAGGGGATTTCCCGGATTTCATTGGCTTTGGCCGGTTTACGGACAGGACGCCCAACGGGACCATCGGTGACGCAACGGTGGCTACCCGGGAAAAAGGGGAAAAGATCGTGACCCGGTGTGTGGACCGGATCGCGGCGTATATGGAGCAGAACTTCCGTTAAAAAAGAGAGGGGATGGATGATATGACACTGACTACTGTATTGATCGACATTTCTGCCGTCAGCGTGCTTTTGTTCCTGGCGTTCCTGATCCGGCAGAAGATCCCGTTTTTTTATAAGTATTATATTCCCACATCTCTGATCGCAGGGATCCTTGGACTGCTTCTGGGTCCGCAGGTGCTGGGCCAGTTTTCACCGGTCCATCTGCAGTTCAGCGAGTGGATCTCCCAGTGGACCAACTTTCTGTTTGCATTTATTTTTGCCACTTCATTTCTGGGTACGTCCACAGGAAAGTTCGGGAGAGATGTGCTTTCTACCACCTGTGTGACCGGTGTGGTGTTCATGGCCCAGGTGTTAGTTGGACTGGGGATCGCTTTTTTACTGTCCACATTTATGGATAATGTTCCTTACGCCATGGGACTTCTTCCTGTATCTGGCTTTTATGGCGGTCATGGCTCTGCCGGGATCATGGGCGGCTGCTTTGCCACTGAGGGCTGGGAGGAAGCCATGGGTATTGCCCTGACCTATGCCACCATCGGTATGTTCGTGGCCGTGATCGGCGGTATGTGGATCATCAACTGGGGAGCGAAAAAAGGCTATACCAGACAGAAAATGGACAGCAGCTATGTGGAGAAAAAGGATATAACCGGTATTCTTCCCGCGGAGCAGAGAAAGCCGGCAGCGATGGGAATCTCCAATCCGTCCGTGATCGATCCCATGGCGTTCCAGATGATGATCGTCGGTACGATCATCGCGGTTTCCCACTTTCTTAGGGAAGCGATCATTAAGGTGTTCCCATTCTGGGAGCGGATCCCGCTTTATACCATGTGCCTCATCATGGGAGCCATCATTGGAGTGGCGATCAGCAAGACGAAGTATAACCAGTATATTGACCGGGGAAGTATGAAGCGGATCTCTGGCGTGGCTCTGGAATACGCCATTGCCATGAATGTGGCAACTATAAAAATGAGTGTGCTGGCTTCCTATCTTGTTCCGATCCTTCTGACATCTGCTGCAATTACGGCAGTAACGGCTGTGATCTGTATCGTACTGGCCAAAAAGTGGTATGGAAAAGACTGGTTTGAAATGGCCATGGGCGCATATGGTCAGTGTACCGGAAGCCTGGCGACCGGACTTCTTCTGATCAAGGTCCTGGACCCCAATGGCGATACTCTGGCAGCAGAGAGCGTTTCCGGATCCAGCACCCTGGGCTCCTTCTGGCAGCAGCCATATAATACCATTGGACCCATGATGATCCTGGCAAGCCCTGTATTGGTCACTCTGGGAACGGCTGGTTTTCTGGCAGTTTTCCTAGCAGCCGGCACCCTGCTGTTTGGAAGAACGGTAAAAAAGTCGTAGAAAAGGATGGAAAGCATGAGCAATATACGGAAAATGGCGGAGCAGTATTTTGAGGATGCCGTAGAGCTCCGCAGAAGGATCCATCAGCAGCCGGAGCTTTCGATGGAGGAAAAGGAGACCTCGGCACTGGTAAGAGAAAAGCTTCGGGAATACGGGATATCCATTGCAGAGCTGCCTCTGGAGACTGGAGTTATAGGTGTTTTAGCGGGGGAACGGCCTGGCAGAACGATCCTTCTGCGGGCAGATATGGACGCTCTTCCGGTGGAGGAGCGGTCTGGCCTTCCTTTTGCCTCGGAGAAGAAGGGGGTCTGCCATAGCTGCGGCCATGATATCCATACAGCTGCCCTTCTCCTGGCTGCCCGGGTCCTGGGAGGGATAAAGAAGGATTTAGCAGGTACAGTATTATTTCTGTTCCAGCCGGCAGAAGAGAAGCTGAATGGTTCCCAGTCGGTGATCGACAGCGGGCTGTTTGAAAAATACCACCCTGATTTCGCCGTGGGACTTCATTGCTGGCCGGATCTCCCGGCCGGAACCGTTGGAGTAAGGAGCGGTTCCTTTATGGCCTCTTCAGACAGCGTGTCCCTGACGGTAAAGGGAAGGGGAGGACATGGAGCCCATCCACATAAAAGTGTCGATCCTATTACAGCGGCCGCTTATATCCTGGCAGAGCTGCAGACGGTGGTTTCCAGATCTGTGGCTCCCCTGGAAGCAGCGGTGCTGACCATGGGAAGGATCGAAGGAGGAACAGCAGCCAATGTGATCCCGGATACGGTCACCATGGAAGGAACAGTACGGACCGTAAGCCGTGAGACCAGGGCATTGATGGAGGAGAAGATCCGGCAGATCGCCTGTCATGGAGCAGAGGCCCTGGGGGCTTCCTGTGAGGTGGAATATAAAAGGGGAGTTCCGGCGGTGATCTGTGATCCGGCAGTTGTGGAGCGGATCCGGAAGGCGGCAGCGGAAGAACTGGGAAGCGAAAACGTCGTGACCCTGGAAACGCCGTCCATGGGATCGGAGGATTTTGCCCGCTATCTGGAACTTGTTCCCGGAGCCATGTTCCGCATCGGGACAGCCAGTGAGGATCCGGCGACCCGTCTGCCTCTCCATAACGGAGGGATCCGGTTTGACGAGCGGGCAGTCCTGGCCGGGGCTGTGACCTTTGGAAGGCTCGCCGCAGAATATTTAAGATAATATATCTTGACAAACCCTCCCGCCCTCCCTATAATGTGGCTTATAGCCGGTGACGGCTGAAAACCAAACAGGTATCAGCAATGAAGAGAACCAGTAACGGTCCACAGGATCCGCACAGAGAGCTGCCGGAGGGTGAGAGGCGCGCGGGATCGGAGCCGTGAATACATCTCGGAGCTTCGCACCGAACCGCGAAAGCCTGCCTGGAATCCCGGAGCATGTCTGGGAGGAAGAGCGGCAGTCCGTTCAGTAGGCTGCGACGGAGGGGCCCACGTTAAAGGGCCGGAGTCCTGTAAGGAGACTTCATAAGCCGTATAATGTGAGTTATGCGGGAACATTAGGTGGTAACACGAGCCGTTGGCCTCGTCCTTTTGAAACAGAAGGGCGGGGCTTTTTTGTTTTCACGGCGTTCCTGGGAGCGGGATCCCGGGGCGCTTCGTTTCTGCCCCTTCTGTGCGGAAATCGGCCAACGAAACAGAATACAGAGATCACAGAAAAAGGAGAATGATAAAATGGGAGTTTACGAGGAATTACAGGCAAGAGGCCTGATCGCCCAGGTGACGAATGAGGAAGAGATCCGGAAAATGGTAAACGAGGGAAAGGCCGTGTTCTACATTGGCTTCGATCCCACTGCCGACAGCCTGCATGTGGGCCATTTCATGGCTCTCTGCTTAATGAAGCGTTTACAGATGGCAGGCAATAAGCCCATCGCCCTGATCGGCGGCGGCACCGGAATGGTGGGAGACCCCTCCGGCAGAAGCGATATGCGCCAGATGATGACCGTGGAGACCATCCAGCACAACTGCGACTGCTTTAAAAAGCAGATGAGCCGTTTCATCGACTTTTCCGATGGAAAGGCCATGATGGTAAACAATGCGGAATGGCTCCTGGATCTGAACTACGTTGATTTCTTAAGAGAGATCGGACCGCATTTCTCTGTAAACCGTATGCTGACTGCCGAGTGCTACAAGCAGAGAATGGAAAAGGGCTTAAGCTTCCTGGAGTTCAACTACATGCTGATGCAGAGCTACGATTTCTACGAGCTGTTCCAGAGATACGGCTGCAACATGCAGTTCGGCGGCGACGACCAGTGGAGCAACATGTTAGGCGGCACGGAGCTGATCCGGAGAAAGCTTGGAAAAGACGCTCATGCCATGACCATCACCCTGCTCCTGAACTCTGAGGGCAAGAAGATGGGCAAGACCCAGTCCGGAGCCGTATGGCTGGATCCCAATAAGACAAGTCCCTTTGAGTTCTACCAGTACTGGAGAAACATCGCCGACGCCGACGTGTTAAAGTGCCTGCGGATGCTGACCTTCCTGCCCTTAGAGCAGATCGATGAAATGGATAAATGGGAAGGAAGCCAGTTAAACGAAGCCAAGGAGATCTTAGCCTACGAGCTGACTGCCCTGGTACACGGCGATGAGGAGGCCAAAAAGGCCCAGGAGAGCGCAAGGGCCCTGTTTGCAGGCGGAAACGCAGCAGAAATGCCCACAGCCGAGCTCTCTGACGATGACTTTACCGACGGCACCATCGATATCCTGTCCATCGTACAGAAATCCGGTCTTTGTGCATCCCGCTCCGAGGCCAGAAGAAATGTGGAGCAGGGCGGCGTATCTGTGGACGGCGAAGCTGTAAAGGATATTAAAACGGTTTACACAAAGGAACAGCTTTCCGGCGACGGCATCGTTGTAAAGAGGGGAAAGAAGAATTTCCGCCGTGTGACAGTAAAATAAGGAAACGTATAGACTGCGGGGCGTCTGCCCCGCACCGTCTGCTGTGAGAGGAGAAAAAAATGGAGATCTTCAAAGAAGCACAGAAAAATTTTGATTACATGGTACGGATCCGGAGACATATGCATGAATATCCGGAAATGACAGGACAGGAATTTGAGACCCTGGAGTTCATTAAAAAGGAGCTGGATGCCCTGGGGATCGAGTATGTGGAGGTTCCCGACGGCGGCATCGTGGGCCAGATCCACGGCGGAAAGCCGGGAAAGACCGTTCTGATGCGCGCCGACATGGACGCTCTTCCCATCCAGGAAAATACAAAGAATTTATGCTGCGATAAGCTGTGCGTGTCAAAAAATGACGGCATTTCCCACGCCTGCGGCCACGATTCCCATACGGCCATGCTGCTGGGTGAGGCTAAGATCTTAAACGAGCACAAGGACGAATTAAACGGAAACATCGTCCTCTGCTTCGAGCGGGGCGAAGAGGGCGGCGGCCAGATCGCCAACCTGCTCCCCTACATCGTGGAGACTATGAAGCTTCCTATCGACACCTGCATCGCCACCCATGTGAAGTGGGACGTTCCGGCGGGCCAGGTTTCCGCAGAGCCGGGCGCAGTGTTCTCCGGCGGCTACGGCTTTGCCATCCGCTTAAAGGGTCTGGCCGGTCACGGCTCCCGTCCGGATCTGGCCCACAGCGTGCTGGACTGCTTCAACTCCATCTACAATCATATGAACATGATCCGCATGAAATACGTGTCTCCCACAGATATCCTGACCTTCTCTGTGGGCAGCGTCCACTGCGGAACGGCCATGAACATCGTTCCCGACGAGCTGGTATTCGACGGCACCATCCGCACCTTCAATGTGGCGGGGGCCGGAGCCAGCTTTATGAAGCAGTTTAAAGAGGTCCTGGAGGCAGAATGTAAATTAAACCAGTGTACCTATGAGATCATTTCCATGAAGGATCCGCTGTTTGAGAATTATAACAACGAGACCTGCAGCGAGATCGCAAGGAACGCCGTTAAGAAATACATGGGAGAAGAGGCTCTGGCAAAGGCCCAGCCGTGGATGGCCTGCGAGAGCATGCAGGCGTACTTAAAGTACTGGCCGGGCGTGATCACCTTCACCGGGATCCAGAATCCGGAGATGGGAACCGGAGCCAACCACCATACGCCGGAGTTCGACCTGGACGAAAAGGGCATGATCTACGGCGCAGCCGCAGCCATCGGATATGTGGTGGACTTCTTAAACTACGAGGGCGAGATCCCGTTTACTCCCTATAAGGGAAATATCCGGGAGCTGGCTGCAAGAAATATTAAATAAATATGTTTGCCCCAAACCTGTGCGGGCTTCGTTTTGCGGGCGTCTGACCATGAGCGTCAGATGCCTGCAACCCGGAAGTCCGTTTTCTATGCGGTCCTATTTTATATGCTGGAACAAGCGGAATTCCAGGAAAATTGAAAGGAGATTGTCATGACAACCAATGAGAAGCTTTCTCTGCTTCGTGAAAAAATGGCGGAAGCCGGGGTGCAGGCATACCTGATCCCGTCCTCGGATCCCCATATCAGCGAATATCTTCCCGATCACTGGAGAGCCAGGGCCTGGCTTTCGGGCTTTGACGGCTCTGCCGGAACCTTAGTGGTCACTGAAACGGAGAGCGGTTTGTGGACCGATGGCCGTTATTTTATCCAGGCGGAGCGGCAGATGGCCGGCAGCGAGATCGTCCTCTACCGTATGAAGGAAAAAGGCGTGCCCACCATCCAGGAATTTCTTCTTTCCAGGCTGAAGGAGGGAGAGGTCCTGGGGATCGACGGCATGGTCACTGCGGCGGAGACTGTGCTGGATATGGAGACAGCGTTTTCTGCCCAGGGGATCGGGATCCGGTCTGAGGATCTGATCACGCCCATCTGGACAGACCGTCCGGCCATCCCCCAGAGCCCGGTCTATCTGCTTCCGGAACAATATACAGGCCTTTCTGCGGCAGAAAAGATCGCCCAGGTCCGCTCCCGGCTTAAGGAGAACGGGGCGGATGCCATGGCCGTTACCCGCCTGGACAGCATTGCCTGGCTTCTGAACCTGCGGGCCTCTGATGTGGTGTACAATACCTCCTTTGTTTCCTATGTCCTTTTGACCCAGGAAACGGCAGTCCTTTATGTGGACAGCAGCCGCGTGTCGGAGGAGGCTATGGATTACCTTAAGAAAAACGGAGTGGCTGTGTGGCCGTATGGGGAGATCCTGGACGGGATCGCCGCCATCGATGTGCCCACGGTCATGCTGGTGAGCGTGGAGAACGTCAACTACCGGCTGTATCTGGCCATGGAGGAGAATCCCAGGGTGACCATTGTAAAGGGAGAGGAGCCAGTTTTCTGCCTGAAGGCCGTGAAGAACCCGGTGGAGATCGCCAATACCAAAAATGCCCATATCAAGGAAGGCGTGGCCATGGCCCGGCTCCAGATGTGCCTGGAGGAGAAGCTGGCTGCTGGTGAGACCGTTTCTGAAACAGACGTGGGAGAGCTTCTGGTGAATTTCCGTAAGGAACAGGAGGGATATATGGAGGACAGCTTTGCCGTGATCGCAGCTTACGGAGCCAATGCCGCCATGATGCATTACCATCCGACCCCGGAAAACCATGCGGTTCTTCAGCGGAAGGGCTTCCTTCTTCTGGATACCGGCGGCCAGTACGTGGATGGCACCACAGATACCACCCGTACCTATGCCCTGGGCGAACTGACCGACGAGGAACGGCGGTATTACACCTATGTGTTAAAGGCCAACATCGGCATTGCCCGGACTGTCTTTATGGAGGGCTGCTCCGGTGCCAACCTGGATATTATGTCCCGCACCCAGATCTGGAAGTACGGTCTGGACTACCGCTGCGGCACCGGCCACGGCGTGGGCTTTGTGGGCCCCATCCACGAAGGCCCCCAGAGTCTCAGGATGACCAACCATGTGCCCTTCCAGCCGGGCATGACCATCACCGATGAGCCTGGAATTTATGAAGAGGGCCTTGTGGGCGTCCGCATTGAGAACGAGCTTCTGGTGGTGGAGCACATGGAAACGAAATACGGAAAGTTTTATGCCTTCCAGCCCTTTACCTATCTGCCCATCGATACCACGCCGGTGGTGCTGGAGCTGATGAACGAGGAGGAGATCTCCTGGCTCAATGACTATCATCAGATGGTCTATGATACCTTAAGTCCCCGTATGACAGAGCGGGAACGTATCTGGCTCAAAGAAAAAACAAAACCATTGGAGAAATAAACCGGAATGAATATATTTATCGGAATTCTTCTGCTCTGTGCCCTTCTGGGGCTCTGGGATAAAATTTCCGGAGGGAAAATGGGCCTGGCTGCTGAATTTGACGGCGGCCTGGCCTCCATGGCCTCTCTGGCCCTTTCCATCGTGGGGATCTACTGCATCGGGGTCACGGCGGTCAGGAGCAATCCGGAGGCCATTGCCTCCTTTGCGTCCCGGCTGCCCTTTGACGCCTCCGTTCTGATCGGAAGCCTGCTGGCCCCCGACCTGGGCGGCCACGCCATTGCAAAGGAGCTGGCGGCCACTCCGGCCCTGGGGATCTATTCGGGAGTCATGGTATCCTCCTGTCTGGGAGCCATGATCTCCTTTACCCTGCCCATTGCCCTGACGGTCATCCGTAGGGAGGATACCTCCCTGTTTATGCAGGGCAGCGTCTGGGGGATCGTAACGATCCCCGCGGGAGTGGCGGTGGGCGCTCTGCTCACCGGCCTGCCTGTGAAGGAGCTGGTCCGCAATCTTCTGCCGATCCTCCTTCTGTGCGCGGGTATCTGCCTGGCCCTCATAAAGGCCGCTGAGGCCACCATCCGGGTGCTGTCGGTGGTGGGGAACCTGGTGCGGATCGCCAGCCTGGTCCTGTTTGGCCTGGTGATGCTGGGGCTCTTCCTTCCCGCGTGCCAGATCGCATCGGACACCCTTATTTTTGAGTCCCTTACCATTGTGGTAAAGATCGCGGTGGTGGTGGCCGGATCCATGGTGGCGGCCTCTCTGATCCTCCGGTTTTTCCAGAAGGGGATCAGCCGGATCGCCGGATGGCTGGGGGTCAATTCCTATTCTGTGGTGGGACTGATCATCAGCCTGGCCACCTGTATTTCCATGATCCCAATGATGGAAAAAATGGATGACCGGGGAAAGGTGATGAACGCGGCCTTTGCGGTCAGCGGTTCCTTTGTGCTGGGCGGCCAGCTGGCCTTCATCGCCAGTGTGGAGCCGCCGTCTGTGGTTTCCGCCTTTATTGCCGCCAAGCTGGTGGGAGGAATCTGCGCAGCGGCCGCCGCCATGGCGTTTGCACCGAAGTCCGGCGCTGGATCCGGGGAATCGGCATCCCTGGAGTAAGAAAACAGCCGTCTGTCCCTGCCCTGTGAAGATCCGGGCGGGGGCGGGCAGCTGTTTTTTTTGCGGAGTGGGAGCGTTGGATATAATTTTAAATTATCACAAAAAATATAAAAACAGGAAAAATAAACTTTTTCTTACAAATCGACAAATCCATTTACAAACTTTAATTGGTATTGTACTATGATTATATAAAATATGGGGAAGGAGGGAAATGTCATGAAGAAGATATATGCGGCTGTTCTGGTTTTATTACTGGTTTCATGCGCCCCTAAGGAAGAGGCGGCTGTGGTGAAAACGCTTTCCATTGAGGATGTACCGAAGTCCGAAGAGACCCGGAAGCTGGACCAGAAGGAGATCTATACACTGAAACGCCAGCTGGAACAGATTCCGGTTGCTTCCAGCGAGAAATTTTTTACTGGAGAGGTAACGGAATTTTTAAAAGGATATGAAAATACGGAGCTGGAGAGCCTGGAAGTGGTCCAGGACACGCTGTCTCTGATACCGGGAAAAAATAAAAAGTCGCTGTACAATCTGAGTTCCCGGGTCCGTCTTGTGACAGACAGAATAAGGGATGAGGAGGGGATGAAACAGGCAGACCGCCTTGCGGAGGAAATTACAGACTTTTTGAAACAATACAGCTATGTTGGGTTAAAATCAAAAGATGTGTGGGTAAAGATATATAACCGGAATGAAGAGGTATTGTCGGATATGCAGAGTAGCGTGTCCATTTTAAATGAGACCATGTTTGTGGAAATACCAGAGGACGAATATGAAATCCAGACCCGGGCGTTTAAATATGCTGGAAACGGACGGAAGTTTCAACTGAATAAGTTCGGTCCGCTGAGCGGAACTGGGGAATTATATGTGGAGTATGCGGTGGATGACGGCTATTTTGACTTTGACGATCTGGACGGCAGTATTGCCGGACTGGAGGCCGTTGGTGAGGATATCCGGGAATATCTTTTGTCGTCGGAAAAAACGGAAAAATATATGGAATCCCATCATTTGAATGTTTTAACCATTTCCTTTTACAGCGGGAATTTTGACGATGACTATGTGACGTTTAACTTCGATATATAGGGATATGTCCAGGTCTCCTGGATCATGGCAAAATGGAGGAGGAAAGAAGGATTTCTTTTGCTGCATTCCCGATGTGGGGGTAAAACCGGATTCTGGAGGGGATATAAATGGATGGGTTTATTTTTACGATTCTGCTGTTTTTTGTGTTTCTTATACTCATGGTATTTTTAATTTTTAGCCTGAAAGGGAAACCGGCCATGTATCTGACTGCCATCACTGCGACTTTATCTGCATGGTTTATCGGACTGGTTCTGGATGCAAATATTGATTTTATGCCCGCAGGCTTTTTAAATCTCCGGGTACTGTTTCCCATATTGGCTATGGGGCTTTGTATTTTAAATGCGGTCAGTAAAAAATCCGACTGAGAATGATAAAAGCACTGGAATACGCGCCGGATCCAGCCTCCGGATCAAGGGATATTCCAGTGCTTTGTCTATTTAAGCCGGAAGGAACTGCAAGGCCTCCCTACCTGTACTGTGCCTGGTGCATCTCATAGTAAAACCCTTTCTGGCGCATCAGCTCCTCATGGGTGCCCCGCTCTACCACGTTTCCGTCCCGCACCACCAGGATGCAGTCGGCATTCCGGATGGTGGAGAGCCGGTGGGCCACCACGAAGCAGGTCTTGTCTGCCATCAAGGCCCGCATGGCGGCCTGGATCTGGTGCTCGGTCCGTGTGTCCACGTTGGAGGTGGCTTCGTCCAGGATCAGCATGGGCGTCTGCATCAGCAGGGCCCTGGCAATGGTCAGAAGCTGCTTCTGGCCTTTGGATATATTGGTTCCGTCGTCGATGAGGAGCGTATCATAGCCCTGGGGAAGGCTTTCGATGTAGGTGTGGATCCTGGCCGCCTTTGCCGCGGCGATCACCTCTTCCCTGGTGGCGTCGGGCCGCCCGTAGGCGATATTTTCGTAGATGGTGCCGTAAAAGAGCCAGGTGTCCTGGAGGACCATGGAGTAGGAAAGCCGGAGGCTTTTCCGGGTGATATCGGAAATATTCCGGCCATCCACCAGGATGGAGCCGCTGTCGATGTCATAAAACCGCATCAGCAGATTGATGAAGGTGGTCTTTCCGGCTCCTGTGGGACCAACGATGGCGATGAGGCTGCCCTTTGGGGCCTTCATGCTGAAATCCTTTAAGATCACCTGGTCCTTCTGGTATCCAAAGCTCACATGGGAAAGCTCCACGTCGCCCTGGGCGTTTTCCAGCGGAGCGGCGCTTTCCAGATCTGCCGGCTCCGGGGGCTCGTCGATGACCTTAAAGACCCGCTCTGCCGCCGCCAGGGAGGACTGGAGCTCGCCGTAGATCTCTGCGATCTCCCGGATGGGTCCGGTGAACTTCCTGGAGTAGAGCACGAAGGCAGAGATGCTGCCGATGCTGATGGAGCCATGGAGATACAGGATGGCTCCGAACACGGAGATCAGGGCCAGGGCCAGGTTGTTGATGGCGTTGGTGGCCGGGCCCATGATGCTGGCATAGTAGTCGGTCTTATAGTAGGCGTCCACCAGCTTCTTATTCTGCACGTCCATGTCCTGAATGACACGTTCCTCCTGGGTATAGGCCCGGAGGGTCTTCTGGCCGGAGATCATTTCCTCCACATAGCCGTTTAACTCTCCAGCGGCCCTGGATCTGGCCCGGAACATGGGCTGTACCATGTGGGTCAGATAGGAGGCCAGAAGAAGGGCCAGGGGGATGGTGACGGCAAAGACCAGGACCAGCCTGGGGCTTAAGCGCAGCATCATCACCAGGGAGCCGACGATGGTGACGGAGCTGGACACCACCTGGACCACGTCGTTGGATAGGGAGGCGTTGATGGTGTCGATATCATAGGAAATGCGGCTTAAGATGTCTCCGGTGGTGGTGCCGTCGAAAAAGCTCACGGGAAGAGTCACCAGATGGTTGAAGGTATCCTTTCTTAATGTATAGGTGATCCGTCTGGATAGGGTGATCATGGATACGTTGACCGCATAGCTCATAAGAGAGCTGGACACATAAAACAGCAGCATAAAGGCCGCATACTTATAAACTCCAGGCAGATCCATGCTCCCGTCCATGCCCTCGGCGATGAGGTTGATGGCAGTGCCGGACAGCCTGGGACCGGCCAGGGCCAGAAGATTCCCCAGGAAGGACAGGGAGAGGATAAAGGCCAGCTGGCGCTTGTGCTGGAGCAGATAACCGAATATGCGGATCAGAGTGGCTTTTCGTTTCACAGGTCCTCACCTCCCATCTGGATCGTACTGATCTCACGGTATGCGTCACACGTCTTTAAA
The DNA here is from genome assembly GCF_025567195.1 of Alitiscatomonas aceti. Lineage (NCBI taxonomy): Bacteria > Bacillati > Bacillota > Clostridia > Lachnospirales > Lachnospiraceae > Alitiscatomonas > Alitiscatomonas aceti. Next base: position 64,179 of record NZ_JAOQJF010000016.1, read on the forward strand.
AGCTCCTCATGGGTCCCCAGCCCCTGGGGAATGCCGTCCTCCAGCACCAGGATCTTATCACAGTGCATGATGGAGCTGATGCGCTGGGCAATGATGATGGTGGTGGTGCCGGAGAAGGACTGGGACAGGCTCCGGCGGAAGGCGGCGTCGGTCTTATAATCCAGGGCGCTGGAGGAGTCGTCCAGGATCAGAAATTCCGGTCTGCCGGCCAGGGCCCTGGCAATGAGGACCCGCTGCTTCTGGCCGCCGCTTAAGTTGACGCCCTTGACTGCGATGGGCTTTTCATAGCCGCCGGATCCTGCAATGAAGGAGGCCGCCTGGGCCACCTCCACAGCCCGGTCGATGGCATCCATATCCAGCTTACGGCCCATGTCGATGTTATTCAGGAGACTGTCCTTAAACAGAACGTCATTCTGGAACACCACGCCGAATTTCTGACGCAGCTCCTTTAAGGGGAAGGTGGAGATATCCCGGCCGTCGATGCGGATCTGGCCGCTGTCGATGTCGTAAAGGCGTAAAAGAAGCTGGGCCAGGGTGCTCTTTCCGGCTCCTGTGGGGCCGATGATGCCTAAGGACTGGCCATGCTCCAGGGAAAAGCTCAGATCCGACAGATTATAGGCACGTTTATTATAGGAAAAGGACACATGATCAAATTCCATGTGGGGCGGACGTTTCCCGGAGGCCATGTCCGGAGCGTCTGGACTGGCGCCGGGGGCAGTCTCAGGCCGGCCAGTCCAGGGGCGGATCTCCATGTCCTGGGGCGTCATCATGACCTCCTCCACACGGCCTGCGCTGGCAATGGCCTTGGAGGACATGGTGATCAGACGGGAGATGGCCATGACGGAATTTAAGATAATGGTGAAATAGGTAAGGAAGGCCACGATGGCCCCGGGCTTCATAGCTCCTGTGGAGACACGCCATGCCCCCACCACGATCACCGCAGCCAGTCCTGTGTTTAACATCAGATTGATCAGGGGACCGGAGGCGGCCATGGTGATGCTGGCCTTAGCCTCAGCGGCGTTTAAGCGGCTGTTGACCGTTTCATACCGGTCCTTTTCATATTCTGTGCGGCTTAAGGCCTTAATGACCCGGATCCCGGTGGCGTTTTCCCGCACCACGCGGATCATGGCGTCAGCGGCGATCTGGGCCTTCCCGAACAAGGGGATGCTTTTCCGGCTGATCCTTGCCACCGCCAGGATCATAAAGGGGATCAGGAAGCAGAGAATGGCAGAGAGCCAGGGATCGATGAACATAGTCACCACCACGCCGCCCAGCATCAGGATCGGCGCACGGACGCCCATGCGCTGGATCATGTTCAGGGTCCGGTGCAGGTTGTAGGTATCTGTGGTCATACGGGTCACCAGGGATGGGATCGTAAAGGCATCCACCTGGCTGCTGGAAAGATAGGAGATCTTATAGAAAAGGTCGTGGCGGAGGGCCTCGATGGAATCCCTGGAAACGGCGGAGGCCACCCGGTTGGCCCAGACGTTGCAGACGAGGACCAGAGCGGCGCAGACCGCCATCATAAGTCCCCAGCGGATCACCAGGCCGATGTCGTTTCTGGGAGTTACCTCATCAATAATATAAGAAAGGATATAGGGGATCATCAGATCCAGGATGGTGCCGGTGAACTTGATGGTGAAGCCAAAGATCATCGTAGGGATGTGGGGCTTCACATAGCGGATCACATATTTCATGGACGGACCTCCTTTTCCGGAGCAGGGGCGGCTGCCAGCGCCTTCCCTTTTTCCAGCATACGGCCCAGGAGCTGGTCCAGAAGCTCCCGTTCTTCAGTGGAAAAGTCTCCAGTGACCTGGTCGAAGAACTGCTCTGAAAGGCCCTTTCCCTGGGAGTGGATCTCCAGCGCAGGGGGCAGGGCGCGCACATTTTTGGAACGGGCGTCGTTCTCGTCCTCAGTGCGGACCAGATAGCCCTTGGCCTCCAGCTTCTGGAGGATCCGGGAGATCATGGCTTTATCGACGCCCATCTCGTCGGCCAGGTGACGCTGGCTGACCTCTCCATGGAAGCCCACATGGCGCAGGAGCTGGAGCTCCGACTGGGTCAGCTCCGGCTGCTCCATGCGGCTGGCGGCGTATTTCTGACTCTGGCGGTAGAGGCGGCGTATCTTTTTATAGGTGCTGACAGACTGTTCCATAAGATCCCTCCCTTTTCTGATACGGAAATCGTTGATAAGTCAATTATAATCCAGAACAGTTGATATGTCAACGGAAAGGTGGACGAAATGGCGGTGAATCCCATTGACACCTATGGAAGAATATAGTAAAATTGGGGCTGTATACATAAAAACCAGCCGGAGTTTTTTCGCCGGCCAGACCAAAAACATATAGAAATAGGAGTTGATTTTCTTGGATTCAGGGCAAGCCCTGCAGATACTCATTGTAATCGGGCTATTGGCATTATCAGCATTTTTTTCATCATCGGAAACGGCGATGATGGCAGTCAACAAGATCCGCGTAAGGAATCTGGCGGACGCAGGCTTAAGCAGCGCCCAGACCTTGATGAAGGTACTGGATAACCAGCCGAAGATGTTAAGCGCGATCCTGATCGGCAACAATATTGTAAATATCTCCGCCTCGTCTCTGGCGACGATCCTCGTGACACGCGCCTTCGGAGACATGTATGTGGGTGTTGGAACGGGGATCCTGACGCTGTTGGTCCTGATCTTCGGCGAGATCACCCCAAAGACCAGCGCCACCCTTTATTCGGAGACCATGGCCCTCAGGTTTGCAAAACCCATTTACATGATCATGCAGGTACTGACGCCGGTGATCTTCATCGTAGATAAGCTGTCCCAGGGCGTTCTCCGCCTGCTCCATGTGGACCCCAATAAAAAGCAGGACGCCATCACAGAGGATGAGCTGCGTACCATTGTGGAGGTGAGCCACGAGGAGGGGGTCATCGAGTCGGACGAAAAGAAGATGATCTACAACGTGTTCGACTTTGGGGATTCAGTGGCCAAGGATATTATGGTGCCCCGGATCGATATGACCTTTATCGACGTGGACGCCACCTTCAGCGAGGTGATCGAGGTCTTCCGGGAGGTGAAATATACCCGGTATCCGGTCTATGAGGAGACTACGGACAATGTGATCGGGATCATCAACATCAAGGACCTTCTGCTGACAGAAAATCAGAAAAAATTCTGCATCCGGGATTATCTCCGGGAGCCGTTATATACCTATGAATTCAAAAAGACTGCGGAGCTGATGGTGGAGCTTAGGAAGACCCAGAACAACATCGCCATCGTCCTGGACGAGTACGGGGCCACGGCAGGCCTCATTACCCTGGAGGATATGCTGGAGGAGATCGTGGGCGAGATCCGCGATGAGTACGATGAGGACGAGGAGGATCTGATCCGCCGGATCGGACCCAGGGAATACGTGGTGGAGGCGGCCATGAAGCTGGATGACTTAAACGACCAGCTGGGCCTGGACCTGGAATCCGAGGACTACGATTCCATCGGAGGCTTTATCATCGGCCTTCTGGATCATCTGCCGGAGGAGGGGGAGGAAGTCACCCATAAAACTCTCCGCTTTGTGGTGGATAAGGTGGACCGGAACCGGATCGATAAGATCCATCTTTACATTCAGGAGGAAGAAACGGAATCAGAATCCGTTAAATAATTGTAAAGAAAATTAAAAATGTGGGAAAGTGCTATTGACTTTTTCTTTTTTACCAGTTATATTCTCTTCAAAAGGGAGTAGTTGAAATGCATGGTCAACAAACGCGGCGGAAACGTCTGGCTGTGCATACCGGTTCTGGTAACGAGACTTTTTGCAGGCGGGCGACGTCTGCAAAAGGTCTTTTTTTTACGCAGGCATCCGGTTTTAACTCCTGGAAAATAAGTCAATACTTTCAGTATCTAAGGAGGAAGCAGTATGGAATTTTTATGGAACGGCTTACTGTCCATCACATGGCAGCAGGCCGTAATGTATGCGGTAGGCTTATTGCTGATCTACCTGGCGATCGAGAAGGATTACGAGCCGGCCCTTCTTTTACCCATGGGCTTTGGCGCGATCCTGGTGAACATCCCGTTCAGCGGCGCTTTAAACCAGATGATGGAGGGCGTGGGAGAGACTCACGGTATCGTACAGTGGCTGTTTGAGACCGGCATCGAAGCCTCTGAGGCCTTCCCGCTGTTATTATTCATCGGTATCGGAGCCATGATCGACTTCGGTCCCTTATTATCCAACCCCAAGATGTTCCTGTTCGGCGCGGCAGCCCAGTTCGGTATTTTCTTTACCATCGTAGTGGCAGCGTTCCTGGGATTTGATATCCGCGATGCAGCATCCATCGGCATCATCGGTGCGGCCGACGGCCCCACCTCCATCCTGGTATCCCAGGTGTTAAAGTCCAACTACATCGGCCCCATCGCTGTGGCCGCGTATTCCTATATGGCCCTGGTTCCCATTATCCAGCCCATGGCCGTAAAGGCAGTTACCACAAAGAAAGAACGTATGATCAAGATGCCCTACCAGCCCGGTAAGGTAAGCCGTCTCACAAGGATCGCCTTCCCGATCATCGTTACCTTCATCGCAGGCCTGGTGGCTCCGGCCTCCGTATCCCTGGTGGGCTTCTTAATGTTCGGCAATCTGATCCGTGAATGCGGCTGCTTAAACAGCCTTTCTGAGACTGCCCAGCATACCCTGGCTAACCTGATCACCCTTCTTCTGGGTATTACGATCTCCTTCTCCATGCGTGCAGAGCAGTTCGTAACGGTCCAGACCCTGATGATCATGGTGCTCGGTCTGTTCGCCTTCGTTTTCGATACCGTAGGCGGCGTATTATTTGCAAAGTTCTTAAACCTGTTCTCCAAGAACAAGATCAACCCCATGATCGGCGCTGCCGGAATCTCCGCATTCCCCATGTCCGCCCGTGTCATTGAGAAAATGGGTGTTGCTGAGGACAGCACCAACCATCTTCTGATGCACGCCATCGGCGCCAACGTATCCGGACAGGTGGCCTCCGCAGTGGCAGGCGGCATTGTCCTTGGATTCTTTATGTAGGAGGTAGAAACCATGAATGCAAATGTTCTGGAAGCTTTCAATATCATGTGGCAGGGCATGGCCGGTATTTTCGTTGTGATCGGTCTTCTGGCTCTGGTGGTCTATGCCATGGCAAAAGTTGGAAATAAATAAATACAGAAAATAAGAACAGCGCCCTGGCTCCGGAAACGGAGCGGGGCGCTTCTTTTTTCTGTCCGTCAGCTGATCATCCCCCCGGCCATGGCGCTTAAAGAGCACATGGCAAAGACCGTGCCCAGCCGGACGGCGTCGGCGGTGATGGTCCGGTCCTGGAGAAAGGACATGATAAGGAGGAAGGCAAAGTAAAGGATCCCTGTGAGGAGCCCCCAGAGGAATTTTCTGGATCTCATGGCCTTTCCTGCCATGAAGCCACCCATAAAGCAGGAGAGGATGTACACGCCGCTGATGCCCAGGGTGATCTGGCTTTCCGGCAGACGGAACTTATAAAGGGCAAAGGCCAGGGCCGTTAAAAGGACTCCGGAGACCAGGTAGGTGAAGATAAGGGTACGGATCATACGCCAGGCTTTCTGTGCCAGCATAAAACGACCTCCTTTTTCATAAAATACGGGGGCCTGGGGCCGTAAGGGACAGCCGCCCCTGTTTCTACATGGATATTCCCGTTTCCAGGGAATTATCCCTATTGCATAATGGAAAATCGTATGGTACCTGACTTCCGTCGTTTCTCTCAAAACATAGTACTCAGGAGTCCAGGAGGATACAGTTCTGAAAAAGATTGTTGATTTCTTTTTCAGTGA
>NZ_JAOQJF010000017.1:0-66410 GCF_025567195.1 Alitiscatomonas aceti
GCCTAATCATTATACAGCTTAAACAATGAGTGGATTAAGACCCAACTGGCTGTTGGGTACTGAAATCCTACACTTATATATTAGGAGGAGGACAAGCGTATCTAAAGATTGAGAACGCTTATGAAAAGTTATGAAGAAAATGATAATGGTTTTAGTGTTCGTTTTATTATGCGGATGTGGCAGAGAGCATGTCCAAGAAGTAATAGAGACTCAAACTTTCGCCCCAGAGCTCGCAATCTATTATGAAAGCCTAGGTGAAATTGCAGAAAATTCAGAGGCAATTGTAAAAGGGAAGACAGTAGAAATAGAATATTTTGTGGTTGAGAATGGAATTATATGGACGAAACAAAATTTTTTCGTGGAGGAGAGTTTGCTCGGTGATATAGATGTTGGACAGAATATTAATATATATCGCATGGGTGGCAGTATATCACTTCAAGATTATATTGGCTCTTATCCGGAAGTTGTACAGAAGGAGATGCAAGAAAGATATAAAAAATATAACAATGAAGATTTGATCAAACAGGTTTTTAATGATGCCGGAGATATAGAAATCGGACAGAATGAAGTTGTTTTTTTGACTAAATGTAGAGTTTTTAGTGATGACGAAAACGATTACTGGAGGGTAGGGGCTGAGATGGGAGAACTGCTTGGAAGCATATCAGATATTAGTAAATCTCATATATTATCTCAAAGTAATTCGCTTTTATCAGATGATATGAAAATAAAAGAAGAAAATGAAAAATATTCTGGTTATATGGGAGAATATAGCTTAAAGCAGATACGTGAACTGATAGAAACTAAGTAAAGCTAATGAGTTTTGTGGCTAAGCAATATTAAGTTTGTTGATGGAAGCTGTCATTTTGGAGATTAAACATCATAAAATGGCAGCTTCTGGTTTGCTGTAGATAAAAGTTATAATAAGACTATAATTGCAATTAAATTAATAGCATATTGTTATATTGGCTAGTTTTGTAAATTTATACTAGAATAAGAAAAAGTTATGAAAGATAGTTTTGCCTAAGTAGGAAAAATCTAGTATACTGATTAAAATCAAAAAGATGAGGGGATAAGTATGATAGTTTTTTGTGACATGATTGGTAGCGAAGGTGGGCAGAAAAAATTTAGGCAGATTTATAATCTGTATCGCAGAACTATGTATGCTGTAGCAGTTGATATTATTAAAGATTCACATGAGGCGGAAGATATTTTGGAGGAGTCGCTTATTAAAGTAATCCGTATTTTGGATGAAATTCATGAAAGCTCGATAAAAACGAAAAAATGTAAAAACTTGATGATTACTATTGCAAAAAATACAGCAATTGATCATTGGCGAAAATTGCAAAGAATTCCTTTGCCGATAGAAGATACGAAGATAGAAGATACTTGCCAAAATGTGGAAGAGCTATATATTGATACTGAAAATTTTAAAGAATTACTTCTTTGTCTTAGTGAACTGGATGACATTTATTTGGATGTTTTAAATTTGAAGATTCTACATCACTTATCCTCTAAACATATCGCAGAAATATTGAATATAAGTGAAGTGAACGTAAATATGCGTTTTTTACGAGCAAAAAAAAAGCTTGCAAAGAAGTGGGAGGAAAAGAAGAGATGAAGAGTGATTTTTATAAAAAGAAAAGAGATTATTTACTAGAATTAGCCCTTGAAGAACGTTTGGAGAAAGATCCTGATATGATAAAGTATGGAGATGATGTAGAGGAAAAATACCCGTATACTTTTTCTTTAGAACATGAGAAGAGGATGAAGAAAATTTTTAAAATGGCGGATAGAGTTGAAAGAAAATTTTGGTATAAACGTAAAAGATATCAAATCGCAGCTGGTATTGCCTTTTTCTTTTGTTTTAGTACAGTGGCGGTGACACAAGTGGAGGCATTTCGTATTCCGATGGGGCGTTTTTTTATGGAAATCAAAGAAAAGTCTACATTAGTTGGAATATACAAGGAAAATCGTCTTAATTTGCCCGAAAAATATGCAAGATTTGAGCCGACATATGTGCCAAGAGGATTTGTTGTTGTTGAGGTAGAAAAATCAAGCAAAAATTTCTGGGTTAAGTATGAAGAGACAGAAGGGGACTCCTGGTATCGAATTTATTATTGGGACAAATTCGAGGAAGTAAGCTTGGATAGCGAGGAGGGAATAGTTAGTGAAACTGAGATTAATGGTTATCCGGCAGTTATTGTACAAAAGGGAAATGAAGTGAAAATCAATATCAATATTGGCACTAGTAGAATTTATTTGAATGGAACGGTTTCAATGGATGAGGCCATAAAGATTGTAGAGAGTATAAAAATTTAAAATTTTGTTATATTAGGTACATTGTGTTCGTTTAAATATAAAATAAACATGTACGAGGAGGGACAGCAGTGCCTTCGGACATCAGACTTTACTTGATATCATACCACAGAATCTACCTATATTGAAATGTAACTTATCAACTGTATAGATGGGAATTGGGATGAGGGGAATTCCTCTTAGATGCCCTTACCATTTATACACAAAAAAGAATAAGTCTGTAAGCTGTTTTCTTGCTTACAAACTTATTATACGAGGAGGTATACTGTGAAAGAAAGTAAATTAATCCAAAATCGTGGAATGGACACAAAAACAGGCTCACACAGTGAACCGATTTAAGAGCATTCCCACCCAAGCAGAGAGGCGTACCTGCACATCAATAAACAAAAGGGTGGGTGTACTTGATACTGATGCCGGGATGCCTTAATGATTAAGTCTATTGTAACACGAAAATTTGAAGGTGTGAAACATTTTCATTACTATTTGTTCTGCCAACTGAAAGGCGGAAGAATGGAGATTACTATGAAGCGTGAAAAAAAAGTACTTTTTGTTATTTTGGTAATGATAGTATTAACGGTTTGGACAGTTCCAGCTTTTGCTGCTCTTAGATGGGATTATCTGATGACTATGGGAGGAAATTTAGATTTTGAGGATAATAACGTTGTCTATGTTGATGTTATGAGTGATGCTGATGTTAACGACGTGGATAAAATGACTTTGAAATGTGAACTACAGCAGTACAAAGGAGGATGGAAAACAATTAAGACTTGGACAGAAACCAGGAATTCGCCCGAAATTATGTATACGAAGGAATATATGGTTGAGAAAGATTACAGTTATCGTATACGATTAACAGCCTCCGCATATAAGAACTCTAAATTATTAGAAAAAGTGACCGAAGTGTATGCAGAGCAGTTCTATCAGTAGAAAGGCCATAAGTTGTTAAATGCGAGGAGACATAGCAATAAATTGAGTGAATTTTCATAATATAAGGTTTAAAATACGTATAGTTAGATAAAACTTGTAAGTTCTTTTATAGTGGTTTGTTAGACTGGAGGGGGGGGTAATAAATAAAAGGATTGTGATAGAACTATTGCATGGCTTTTTTAGCACTCCTGGTGGCATACATTGCTAACAGATGAAAGCTTGCAGGTGTTAAATAAAAAAGATGCTTATATTTATTGAATATCGGGAAATTAGGCTATTTTCTCGGATTGCTTCTGCTAGGTTATAGGCAAAGGAGCTTGAGGATACTCAGTTTATTAGTTGCTTACTAGGGAGGTAGCGTGATTCGGTCAAGTCGTTTTTGAAAACCCGTCATGCCCAGACCTTTTCCAGAAGAACCGCTTTATAAATCCCCGGTAAATCCTGCGTAAAGAAGATGTAAAACGGCGGGAAATCCCGGGGATTTTCTTGCAATCGGCAGGATAGTTTTATATAATAGGAAGATGACGCCGGGGCCGCCGGGACAGGACAAAAGCGGCCGCCTGGAAACCGTCAAAAATACGAAAAAGGTGAGGATTATGATTCGACTTATTTTAGTGGCTGTGACGCTGATCGGTTTTCTGACCCTGGGATATCCGCTTCTGGCGGCCCAGAATTCTCTTGGAAAAAAGGATCCCCATGCCAGGGACGTGGAGAGCCTTAAGATCGTCCAGTATATGTTTTCCCTGATCCTGAAGCTGGCGGGGATCACTGTCACCGTCAAAGGGGCGGAGAATATACCCAGAGACAGGGCGGTGCTTTTTGTGGGAAACCACAGGAGCTATTTTGACATCCTGGTGGGCTACACCACAGTACCGGGCTTCGTGGGTTTTGTGGCGAAAAAGGAGATGGAGAGGATCCCCCTTTTAAGGAGCTGGATGAAGAACGTCAACTGCCTGTTCCTGGACAGAAAGGATATCAAGGCCGGTCTAAAAACGATCCTGGAGGGGATCGAAAAGGTAAAAAACGGGATCTCCGTCTGGATCTTTCCCGAGGGTACCAGAAACCGGAATAAGGATCTGAAGGAGCTTCTGGTATTTAAAGAGGGGAGTCTTAAGATCGCGGAAAAATCCGGCTGTCCGGTGGTTCCTGTGGCCATGGTGGGAACGGCAGAGGCCTTTGAAAGCCATTTTCCGTTTATCCGTCCGTCCCATGTGACGGTTTATTATGGAGAGCCGTTTTATATAAAGGAGCTGGAGCCGGACCAGAGAAAGCACGCCGGAGCCTACACAAGAGAGAAAATCGTAAAAATGCTGGGGGAGATACAGAATGAAAACGCCTGATCTGAAGGAATGCAGAGAAAAGCTGGACGGGATCGACCGGGAGATCGTCCGGCTGTTTGAGGAACGCATGGCCGTCTGCGGCCAGGTGGCAGAGTATAAGATCGAGACAGGAAAGGCCGTTTACGACGGAGAGCGGGAAAAGCAGAAGCTTGCCGCAGTCCGGGAGATGGCAGCGGGAGACCAGAATAAGGAGGCGGTGGAGGAGCTGTTCACACAGCTCATGACCATGAGCCGCAGATACCAGTACAGCCTTCTGTGCGCCAGGAAAAAAACACCGCCCCTGGGCTTTACAGAGGTGGAGGAGATCCGGAAAAGGGACGTCCGGGTGGTGTTCCAGGGCGTGGAGGGCGCGTACAGCCACGCGGCCGTCCGCATGTATTTCGGGGAGGATGCAGACGCCTACCATGTGGAAAAATTCGAGGACACGATCAGGGAGCTGGAGAGGGGGCAGGCGGATTATGCAGTGCTTCCCATTGAAAACTCCACCGCCGGCTTCGTTATCACCAACTATGACCTGTTATCCAGATATGACAATTATATCGTGGGAGAGATCTATGTGCCTGTGGACCATGTGCTCTTAGGGGTCCCCGGAGCGTCAGTCTCAGATGTGAAGACGGTGTATTCCCATAACCAGGCGCTGATGCAGTGCTCAGAGTATCTGGACAGCCACGGGGACTGGAACCAGGTAAGCGTGTTAAATACGGCGGCTGCCGCAAAAAAGGTCATGGAGGAAGGGGATAAGACCCAGGCGGCCGTGGCCAGCCGTACCGCCGGAGAGCTTTACGGCCTTGCGGAGCTTAAGACCTCCATCAGCAATGAGAGGGGAAATACCACCCGGTTCCTGGTACTTTCCAGAGAGCCGGTCTATGAGAAAAAGGCGTCTAAGGTGACCGTCACCTTTGAAGTCCCCCATGTCAGCGGTTCCCTGTATAAGATCCTTGGAAATTTTATCTTCAACGGAGTCAACATGCGTATGATCGAGTCCAGGCCCATCCCCGACAAGCCCTTTGAATACCGGTTTTTTGTGGATATCGAAGGGAATCTGAGCCATGCTCCGGTGCATAACGCCCTGGCAGGGATCCAGGCCGAGGCCTCGTCCATGAAGATTCTGGGCAATTATTAGGAGGGGTGCGTAAAATGGCAGTCCGTATGTTTGCAGCCATTGAGGTGGGGTCCTTTGAGCTGGAGATGGGGATCTACGAGATCTCCGGGAAAAACAGGATCCGGCAGGTGGATCACGTCCGTCATGTGATCTCCCTGGGAAGCGATACATATAATGACAGGAAAATCAGCTACGAAATGGTGGAGGAGCTGTGCCGGGTGCTGGAGGACTTTTCCAGGATCATGAAGGGCTACCGGATCACTGAATACCGGGCCTATGCCACCAGCGCCATGCGGGAGGCGAAGAACAGCCGGATCGTTCTGGAGCAGATCCGGGTCCGCACCGGGCTTACGGTCCAGATCATCAGCAACTCAGAGCAGAGACTTCTGACCTATAAGGCCCTGGCTGTGGCAGACGATGAGTTTGACCGGAATATCCGCAAGGGAACGGCCATCCTGGACGTGGGGTTTGGAAGCATGCAGATCTCCCTGTTTGACGAAAAGCTCCTGGTATCCACAGAAAACCTTCCCCTGGGTGTCCTAAGGATCGGAGAGCTTTTAAAGAACGTAAGCTCCACCGCAGAGGGGACCCGGCGGATCATCGGGGAAATGGTGGAAAGCGAGCTCTCCAACTACCAGAAGATGTACCTGGAGGAGCGTCGGATCAAGCATGTCATCGGAACTGGAGAGAATATCATGTACCTGTTCCGGTACGAGGACGGGGGAAAACCGCTCCAGTGGGTCACCAGGGAGCAGTTCGACCGCCTTTATGAAAGATTGTCCGGGATGGATCCAGAAGCGGTGGAGGAGCAGTTCGGCGTCAGCGCAGAGTATGCGCCCCTGCTTCTTCCCAGCACTGTCATTTATAAAAAGTTCCTGGAAATGACCGGGGCCGAGGCCATCTGGATCCCGGGGACCGGGCTCTGCGACGGGATCGCAGCCGAATATGCCCTGGATAAGAAGCTGATCCAGCTGAAGCATAATTTCGACAACGACATCATAAGCGCATCCCGGGACATGGCCAGGCGCTACCGGTGCCAGGGCAGCCATTCAGACCTGGTGGAGTCCTATGTGCTCCAGATCTTCGACGCCATGAAGCGCTATCATAAAATGGGAAGCAGAGAGCGGCTGCTCCTGCAGATCGCCGTGATCATCCACTCCTGCGGAAAATTCATCAGTGTCAGGAATGCCAATGAATGTGCATATAATATCATCATGTCCACGGAGATCATCGGCCTCTCCCACCTGGAACGGGAGATCGTTGCCAATGTGGTCCGCTACAACATCCGGGATTTCGACTATAACATGGTCCGCATGGAGGCCGGTCCGGAGCTGTCCTCCGGCTCTCTTCCCGACCAGAGCGACGCCACGATCCTGACCGCGAAGCTCACGGCCATGCTCCGGCTGGCCAATTCCATGGACAGGAGCCACGGGCAGAAGCTTAAGGACTGCAGGATCACAGTGAAGGATAAGACACTTACGGTGTCTGCGGAATATTCCGGGGATATTACCCTGGAGGCGGTTTCCTTTGAACAGAAGGCGGCTTTCTTTGAAGAGATCTTTGGGATCCGCCCGGTGCTGAAGCAGAAAAGGAGAGTATAAAATGGCAGCAAAAGAGACCTGTTTTACAGATCCGTCCAATTACGTAAATAGAGAGCTGAGCTGGCTGGAGTTCGACCACCGCGTCCTGGGAGAGGCCAGGGATAAGACGACGCCCCTGTTTGACCGTCTGAAATTTTTAAGCATCACGGCCTCCAACCTGGATGAGTTTTTCATGGTCCGGGTGGCGTCCTTAAAGGACATGGTCCATGCAGGCTATACAAAGCCGGACATCGCGGGCATGACGCCGGTGGAGCAGCTGGAAAAGATCAGCGCCAGGACCCATGAGCTGGTGGGGCAGCAGTACAGCACCTACAACCGGGCCCTGCTCCCGGCTTTAAAGCAGGCGGGGCTGGAGGTGATCGGACAGCACGAGGATCTGACGAAGGAGCAGGGAGAATTTGTGGACCGGTATTTTAAGGAAGAGGTATATCCGGTCTTAACGCCCATGGCTGTGGATTCCTCCCGTCCCTTTCCCCTGGTCCGCAATAAATCTTTAAACATCGCGGCGCTTTTACGGAAAAAGGAAGGAGACAGGGAGCTGGAGTTCGCCATGGTCCAGGTGCCGTCGGTGCTTCCCAGGATCGTCGTCCTTCCGGAAACAGAGAGACCGGATGGAAGCCGCCTCCGCCATGTGATCCTCCTGGAGGAGGTCATCGAGCGGAACATGAAGCAGCTCTTTTTAAATTATGATATCATCACCTCCCATCCCTTCCGGATCATGCGGAACGCCGACTTCTCCCTGGACGAGGAGGAAGCGGTGGATCTTCTGGAGGAGATCGAAAAGCAGTTAAAAAAGAGGCAGTGGGGCGAGGTGATCCGCCTGGAGATCCAGGAAAAGCCGGATAAACGGCTCCTTAAGGTATTAAAAAAGGAGCTGATGGTCAACGAGGAGGATATTTTCCAGATCCCCGGCGCCCTGGACCTGACTTTCCTTATGAAAATGTACGGGATGGAGGGCTTTGACCATTTAAAGACGCCGGGATACACGCCCCAGCCAGTACCGGCGCTGATGAATGACGACGATATCTTCACCAATATCCGGAAGGGAGATATCCTGCTGATGCATCCCTATGAAAGCTTCGATCCGGTGGTGGATTTCGTCCGGACGGCGGCAAAGGATCCAGATGTGCTGGCCATCAAGCAGACCCTTTACCGGGTCAGCGGAAATTCCCCCATCATCGCGGCTCTGGCTGCGGCGGCGGAAAACGGGAAACAGGTTTCCGTGCTGGTGGAGCTGAAGGCCAGGTTTGACGAGGAAAATAACATCCTCTGGGCCAAGAAGCTGGAAAAGGCCGGCTGCCATGTGATCTATGGCCTTGTGGGCTTAAAGACCCATTCCAAGATCACGCTGGTGGTCCGCCGGGAAGAGGACGGCATCCGCCGGTACGTACATCTGGGTACAGGAAACTATAACGACTCCACGGCCAGGCTGTATACGGACTGTGGGATCATGACGTGCCACCCGGAGATCGGCGAGGACGCCACGGCCGTGTTCAATATGCTGTCCGGCTACTCAGAGCCCCTGACCTGGAATATGCTGGCGGTGGCTCCCCTGTGGCTCAGAAATAAGTTCCTGCGGCTCATCGGACGGGAGACGAGACATGCCAGAGAGGGCCGTCCGGCTTCTATTACGGCCAAGATGAACTCCCTCTGCGATAAGGATATCATTGCCGCCCTTTACGAGGCGTCCTGCGCCGGAGTAAAGATCCGTCTGGTGGTGCGGGGCATCTGCTGCTTAAAGGCCGGGATCCGGGGACTTTCAGAGAACATTGAGGTGCGGTCCATTGTGGGAGAATTCCTGGAGCACGCCAGGATCTTTATTTTTGAAAACGACGGCGCGGAAGAGATCTATATGGGAAGCGCCGACTGGATGCCCAGAAACCTGGACCGGCGGGTGGAGATCCTGTTCCCTGTGGTCTGCGAAGCCCTGAAGGACCGGATCCGGAATTACATGGAGCTGGAGCTGGAGGATAATTTAAAGGCCCATGTGCTGCAGCCCGACGGGACCTTTGAAAAGCCCGACCGCAGGGGAAAAGCGCCGGTGGGCTCCCAGGCGGCTCTCTGCGCCCTGGCTGTGAAGGCAGCGGCGGAGGCCAGGAAGAAAAATGGAAGCGAAACGCCGTCCCGGGTGTTTATTCCGGTGGAAAGACAGGAATAAAAAGGAGTCCGTTTATATGGAAGAAACAGTTTATAAAGCGCCCAGAGCCCAGGAAGGCCGGACCGGACTGGTGCTGGAGGGGGGCGGCATGCGGGGGATCTACACCGCCGGGGTGCTGGACGTGTTCATGGAAAACGGCATCGGCTTTGACGGGGTCATGGGAGTTTCCGCAGGAGCGGTCCACGGCTGCTCCCTGGTATCCGGCCAGATGGGCCGCAGTATCCGCTATTATAAAAAATACTGCCGGGACAAGCGGTTCATGAGCTGGCAGAATTTTTTCCGCACCGGGGACGTGGTAAATGAAAAGTTCTGCTACCATGACCTGCCGGAGCGGCTGGATCCCTACGATTATGAGGCCTTCAACGCTTCAGATACGGCTTTTTATGTGACCTGCACCAATGTGGAGACCGGAAAGCCGGAATACCTGCGGATCACGGACATGAAAAAGCAGATCGACCTGATGCGGGCGTCGGCTTCGCTGCCATACGCCTCCAGGATCGTGGAGGCCGGAGGAAAAAAGCTGCTGGACGGCGGCTGCTCTGACAGCATCCCGGTACGGGCCTTCCAGAGGCTGGGTTACGGGAGGAATGTGGTAGTCCTGACCCGGCCGGAGGGCTATGTGAAAAAGCCGGAGCGGCGGGGGCTGGCCCGGGTCTTCTACCGGAGATATCCGGCCTTTGTGAAGGCCCTGGAGTCCAGGCCGGAAACGTATAACCGTACTGTGCGGGAGATCGGGGAAATGGAGCGGGCCGGGGAGGTCTTTGTGATCCGGCCGTCAGAGGCATTAAAGATCGGCCGTATGTCCCATGACCGGGAGGAGATCGTGGAAGCGTATAAGCTGGGCCGGAGGGACGCGAAAAAGGCTCTGGAAGCTTTAAAGCTATGGCTGGGGGAGAAAAGCAATGGATAAGGCATGGATCTTTCTTCTGATCTTTTTAGGAACGTTAGCAGCAGCGGGAGCCGTCAGCGTCTGGATCATCCAGAGAAAGCTGAGGCAGGTCTCCAGATCCATGTTCGGGACCGATTCCCTTCTGGAGGGCCTGGAACAGCAGGAGGAGCGGATCGCGGAAACGCCCAGGTCCGTATCCTCCATGACAAGCATATACCTGCCCCAGATCGCAAAGGATTTTCCGGAATTTTCCCTGGAGGAATTTCGGAAAAAATCAGAAAACAGCCTGAACGCGTTCCTGTCTGCTCTGGAGACACAGGAGCTTTCTTCTCTGGCCGGGATCTCTGAAAGCCTGAGGAACCAGGCGCGTCTGCGGATCGATGACCAGGACCGCCAGGGGATCCGGGAGCAGTTCCGGAACGTGAAGATCCACCAGACAGCCATTTCCCGGTATGAAAAGCGTCCCGGCTGCTGTGCGGTGACCTTCCAGTCCGCTGTGGAGTACGTTTATGGAAGGACCAGGAACGGAGAAAAGGAAGTAATGCCGGACCGGATCCAGACCCGGTATGATATGGAATGGATCTATATTCAGGATCCGGAGCGGTACGGACAGGCTGCGGGGGGAGCTGTGGGAGTAAGCTGCCCCAACTGCGGCGCGCCCATTAAAAATCTGGGAGCGAAATTTTGTGAATACTGTGGATCAGCGGTGGAGGTCATCAACAGCCGCGTCTGGTCCCTGGAGCATATAAAGGAGGACAGGTAAGATGAAGACCTATAAGATCGCTGTGATCCCCGGTGACGGCGTAGGGCCGGAGGTTTTAAAAGAGGGAATGAAGGTGCTGAAGCAGGCAGCGGAGTGTTCCGGAGCCTTTTCCTTTGAGGATACCTGGTTTCCCTGGGGCTGCGGGTACTATCTGGAGCATGGGCAGATGATGCCCGGGGATGGGATCCGGATCCTGGAGGGCTTTGACGCCATTTATCTGGGCGCGGTGGGCGATCCCCGGGTGCCGGACCATATTTCCCTGTGGGATCTTCTTTTGAAGATCCGGAAAAGCTTTGACCAGTATGTGAACCTGCGGCCGGTAAAGCTCCTTAGAGGAGCTCCCTGCCCCTTAAAGGATGCGGCCCGGGAGGATATCCATATGACCTTTATCCGGGAAAACAGCGAGGGAGAGTATGCGGGCAGCGGAAGCTGGCTGTTTAAGGGAAAGCCCAATGAGGTGGTGATCCAGGACGGCGTGTTCTCCCGGACCGGCTGCGAGCGGATCATCCGCTATGCCTTTGAGACGGCCAGGAAGGAAAAACGGAGCCTGACCAGCATCAGCAAGGCCAATGCCTTAAACTATTCCATGGTATTCTGGGACCAGATCTTTCAGGAACTGTCCGCGGAGTATCCGGATGTGGAGACCCACTCCTATCTGGTGGATGCAGCCAGTATGTTTATGGTAAAGGATCCATCCAGATTCCAGGTGGTGGTCACCAGCAATTTGTTTGGAGACATCCTGACAGACCTGGGGGCAGCCATCGCCGGGGGGATGGGACTGGCAGCGGGAGCCAACCTGAATCCGGAACGGAAGTATCCGTCTATGTTTGAGCCCATCCATGGCTCGGCCCCGGATATTGCGGGCCGTGGGATCGCCAACCCCATGGCCTCTGTGTGGGCCGCCTCCCAGATGCTGGATTTCTTTGGCCATGAGGACTGGGGAACACGGGTCCTGGAGGCGCTGGAGGCAGTTTTAGAGGACGGAAGGATCCTGACGCCGGATCTGGGCGGTACGGCTTCCACGTCCCAGGTGGGCGATGCCATTGCCCGGAAGCTGGCAGAGGGAGGAAAGGGCTGATGGATGGCCGGTATTTCCAGGTGATCGCGCGGATCCATACGGATTTTCCCACCAAGTTCGGGATCCCGCGCCAGAGCGGCTTGATCCCGGATCTGAAGGCGGAGATCGTTTTTGAGCCGGAGTACAGGAATCCGGATGCCCTAAGGGGCATTGAGGAGTTTTCCCACCTGTGGCTCATCTGGGAATTTTCCGGGGCTGTCCGGAAGGAATGGTCCCCGACGGTGCGGCCCCCCAGGCTGGGAGGAAATACGCGGATGGGCGTTTTTGCCACCCGGTCTCCCTTCCGGCCCAATCCGGTGGGGCTTTCCTCCGTGCAGCTGGATTCCGTGGAGCTTCACACGGACCGGGGGCCGGTGCTCCATGTTTCCGGCGCAGACCTTATGGACGGGACGCCCATTTACGATATCAAGCCGTATCTGGCCTTTGCAGACAGCCACCCGGATGCCCTGGGGGGCTTTACGGACCAGACCCGGAAATACGGTCTTTCTGTGGAGATTCCGGAAATGCTGCTTGAAAGGATCCAGGAGAAAAAGAGAGAAAGCCTGAAGGCCGTGCTGGCCCACGATCCCAGGCCGTCCTACCAGGACGACCCGGAGCGGGTATATGGCATGGAATTTGCAGGATATGAAATTAAATTCATGGTAGAAAATGGGATCCTCCGGGTCACGGATATTGAGCTCCGCTGAGCCTTAGGAGGGATCCCGGGAGATGCCGGTCTTCGTCAGAGGGCCGTTTTTTTTATTTTTTCTTCTCCTCTTTTCTTTTCCCGGCAGCTCCACGATGATCAGATCATTCATGCGGATGGTCTGGTCTTTGAGACGTTCTCTGGCGGAGGGGATGTAGTGTTCCAGGATCGGCAGGAGGATCAGAGCCGTGGTCCCGGCGGTGAAGCCGCCGTTATAAAGCACCAGACCGCCGTGGAGAGCACTGGTGGCCGTACACATGGAGGCGCACATGAAGCCGGCGGCCAGTCCGGCACGGATCCCATAGCGTCCTACGATGGGGCAGAGGCCGGTGGCGAAGGCCACGCCGTTTATGTAGCCCTGGGTGGAGATGGTCCAGGCGATCTCCCGGCCGTCCATGCGGCAGAGCACCAGGGTCACCAGATACAGGAGCAGATATCCTGCCAGAATGGGCCAGACGTTCCTGGGATGCTGTCCCATGGCAGAAAAGGTCAGGGCTGCCACGGTGACGCCGATGGTGGGGCCAGTGAAGCCGGCCCCCTCGGTAAAGTGGGTGATCAGGTGGATGTAAAGAAGGAACAGGAAGCCATAGCAGCCGATGTTGATGAGACAAAGGGGCATGCCGTATTTTTCAGCAAAGTTGCTGGAGTAGCCCGTGTCCGTCACCAGATGGCGGAAGCCCTTAAAGCTCCTTCCGTTGAGGATATATCCGGCTATGGTGCAGAGAGAAAATGCCGCCAGGAAAAAAAGGGTGGCAAAGCTCCGGTAAGACCGGTTAAAGTAGTCGTAAATGACGTTGTCCGCCGTCAGAGCCTGGGGAGGCTCGATTCCCATGGTCCGGTACATGAAATTAAATACAAAAAAGCCGAAGATCCCAAAGGCAAGGCCGCCGTTGTAAAGGTTATAGCCCTTGTGCCACGCCCTGGCTCCGGGAAGGATGGCCGGGAGCACGAAGGCCAGCAGAATGGAAAACAGGATGGCCAGGACCACTCCGGAGACCGTCAGCCGGACCTGTCCGTATACAAAATCGTCTCCCAGGGTGTAGCGGAACAGGAATTCACTGATAAAGGGGGCAAAGGAGGTGGCGAACATACAGATGTGGAGGTTCTCCTTGAAATCCAGCCCCTTCCGCTTCATATAAAGAAAGGGAGCCAGAAAGCACGGCCACATGTTTAAAAAGTTCAGACCGTAAAAACAGTGGGCCACCACAAGAAAGTAGCCTGCCAGGGTATTGGCGTGGGAATTTTAACAGCACCATAAAGAAAAAACAGGCCAGGCCGCAGGCTCCGGCATTGAGAAAGGCGCTGGACAGCCCTCCGATGGCCAGATAGTCAGTGACCAGGGGGCAGGGAGAAATCATGATCCTGCGCCAGTCCAGGAAGACGTGGCCCCATTCGCCCACGAAGCAGGCGGTGGCCAGGGAAGCCAGAAGAAAGAGGATGGAAAAGCCCAGGGCAGTGCCGTTGATGATGCGGCTGTTGGAGGCGGGGACAGAGGGACGATGGTTCATGGGGATCTTCTCCTTTGTATCTTTATGCAGGGCAGATGCCGGACGGCGAAGACCGGCTGTATTGCTTATAATTATAGCATCGGGGCAGAGGGCGTTCAAGGAAAACGGAAAAAGTATGTTTTTTTATACAAGAGGAATTGTGCAAAAAATTTGTTAAAAAAATAAAATTCAAAATTAAGTGCCGGTTAAGATGCGCCCTTCTCTATGGATTCCGGGAAAAAGCTGTGTTATGATGCTGTCAGCTTAAGGAAAAGAGGTATGAGATATGGCAAGTGCGATCAGTGTGATCATGATGATCTTAATCGGGCTGGTGGGAGGAGTCCCGACCCTGGCGATCACGGCCTGCATTCCGGTGATGATCGTGTGGAAGATCTACCGGAAGGTAAAATTCGGCTATTCCATCTATCGTTAAAATAAATGTGAAAACTCCTTGTGAAAAGAGTCTGGCCTGCCAAAAGGCCGGACTTTTTTCTTTCTAAAAAATTTAACGGAATCTTAACATAAAAATACGATGGCATATGGTATACTTGTAAAAATAGAAATGGAGCGTTTCATGAAACAGCATACAGTTATAAAAAACAGCCTGATCACGGCGGGGATCCTGGGGGCGGCCACCGGCTTCTGCTTTCTGATCCAGGAGGCGGCGGAATCCGACACCCATGTGCCCCTTCTGTTCGTCCTGGCGGTGCTTTTTATTTCCAGGTTCACAGACGGATATATTTATGGGATCGTGGCGTCCATGATCGCGGTGGTGGGCGTCAATTATGTGTTCACCTATCCGTATTTTGCCATTGATTTTACCATAACCGGATACCCGGTGACATTCATTGCCATGCTGGCTGTGGCGTGCAGCGTCAGTGCTCTGACGACCCAGATCAAAAAGCAGGAGCAGATCCGTCTGGAGGCAGAAAAGGAAAAGATGCGGGGGAACCTTTTAAGGGCCGTATCCCACGACATACGGACGCCCCTGACCTCCATTATGGGGGCCGCGTCTGTGGTCCTGGAAAATTACGGGGAGCTGTCTGACGAAAAGCGGATGGACTTTTTAAAGGACATCCGGGAGGAGTCCCAGTGGCTCATCCAGATCGTGGAAAACCTCCTTTCCATCACCCGGATCGGCGATAACGGCGGCAGCGCCAGCATCGATAAGCAGGAGGAGATGGTGGAGGAGATCGTGGGCAGCGCGGTGCTGAAATTCCGGAAGCGTTATCCGGATGTGGAGGTGGCCGTCCGGCTCCCGGAGGATCCCCTGCTGGTGCCCATGGACGGCATCCTCATCGAGCAGGTGCTGGTGAACCTGATGGAGAATTCCGTCCTCCATGGAAAACATACCTCAAAAGTGGAGGTCTCCGCAGAAGAAGAGAAGGACCGGGTGGTCTTTTATGTGGATGACGACGGGGCAGGGATCCGTCCATCGGCCCTTCCGAAGCTGTTTGAGGGCACCTTCCGCCAGGGAGATGAGGAGAGCTGCGATTCCAGACGGAATATGGGCATCGGTCTTTCGGTGTGCATGAGCATCATCCGGGCCCACCAGGGAGATATGAAGGCAGAAAACAGGAAAGAAGGAGGAGCCAGGCTGAGCTTCTGGCTTCCCATGGAAAGAGGTACAGATCAGTGGAGATAAAAGACAGGATTTTAGTGGTAGAAGACGACAAGAGGATCAGCAGCTTTTTTAAGACCGTTCTGGAATCCAACCGTTATGACGTGATCATGGCGTCCACCGGCTCGGAGGCGTACAGCCTGATCACATCCCAGTGCCCGGATCTGGTGATCCTGGACCTGGGACTGCCGGATATGGACGGTATGAACATCCTGCGGAGCGTCCGGGAGTGGTCCTCCATGCCGGTGATCGTGGTTTCCGCCAGGACCCATGAGAAGGACAAGGTGGAGGCCCTGGATCTGGGAGCTGACGATTATATCACCAAGCCCTTCGGAACGTCGGAGCTTCTGGCCCGCATCCGCACGGCCATCCGCCATTCCCGGGCGGCCTTTTTAAACCAGGGCGGCGCGCCCACGGGCACCTTTGTATCCGGCGGACTCACCATCGACTATGATAAGCACCGGGTATTTGTGGACGGGACCGATGCGGGACTGACCCAGAACGAGTATAAGATCGTCAGCCTTCTGGGGAAATATGCCGGGAAGGTGATGACCTATGATTCCATCATCAAGGAGATCTGGGGGCCCAACATGAAAAACGACAACCGGATCCTTCGGGTCAACATGGCCAATATCCGCCGGAAGATCGAAAAAAATCCTGCGGAGCCCCAGTATATTTTCACGGAGGTGGGCGTGGGCTACCGGATCGTGGAGCCGGATTAAGGGGCGGCCAGGGCATCGATGGAACGGAAGGTATAGCCCATTTCCTCCCAGCTGGTCAGAAGCTCGTCAAGGATGGCGGCGTTGGTGGAGGAGGTACTGTGGAGAAGGACAATGGCTCCTGGGTGGATACGGCCCAGGAGCTTTTTAAATGCCTCTTCTTTTGAAGGCTGCCTATCCTGGTACCAGTCCACGTAGGCCAGGCTCCAGAAGAAGGTGTGGTAGCCCAGGTCCTTTGCCATCTGAAGGTTTTCCACGCTGTATTTTCCCTGGGGCGGCCGGTAGTATTTTGGCATGGCCTGGCCGGTGATCTCCTGGAATTTTTCCTCCAGGCTGGTGAGCTCCTTCTGAAAGTCTTCCTTTGAAGCAATCTTTGACATGTCCGGGTGGTGATAGGTGTGGTTGGCTACGATGTGGCCTTCGGAGATCATGCGCTTCACCAGGTCCGGGCTGGTCTCCAGGTAGTTTCCCACCACAAAAAAGGCTGCCGGGACCCGGTGCTTTTTCAGGGCGTCCAGGATCGCCGGAGTATTGCCGTTTTCATAACCGGCGTCAAAGGTGAGATAGAGGACCTTTTCATCGGTCATCTGGGCATAGGAGGCGTTGTACTGCATAAGCTCGTCGGCGGTGGCATTGGCTGTCGGCGGCTTGCCTTCAGCCTGGAAGCTCAGGCCCCAGTTCCCGTCGGCATTGGCAGCCGCAGGGGCGGCCGGCCCGCACCTTTGTTCTTTTACAGAAGCGGCCAGGGATCCGGCTCCAAAGGAGAAGCAGAATAAAAGGAGAACAGAGATCATTTTTTTGAAATTCATGAAAGTATCTCCATCCTATACAGATCTTTCTAGGAGCATATGACGGGGAGTGCTGGGAAATGCCGGGAAACCAGTGGAAACGGACGGAAAAATGTGGTAAGATAAGCGGGCAGAAAGGATGAGAATATATGAAGATACGGATTCGGAGACTTCTTGTGCCGGTGTTCTGGCTGCTGGCTGTGGCCTGCCTGATCGAGCTTCCCCTGGGGCAGACCACAATTTTTGGAGAGGATGTGATCCTCTGGGACACACTTTTCAGGGCTGTGGCGGCTTCCCCGGTGCTGATCCATTTTTACAGGGAGGACGCGGTGTTCAGAGGAAAGGAACGCTGGGGATGGAAGGAGGCTGCCCTTTGGGCGGCAGCGGGCTTTGGCCTTTCTCTTCTGGGGACCCTGGTAGTCCAGGTCCTTTCGCGGGCCGGTCTCCAGGCGGATATGTCCATGGTGGAGGAAAACCTGCTGTCGGGTCCGCTGTGGCTGGAGCTTACGGTGCTCCTGGCGGCTTCTCCGTTTCTGGAGGAGATCTTTTTCCGGGGGATCTTATTCCAGCGGCTGAAGGAGCTGATGTCTGTGAAGGCGGCGGCAGTGGTTTCTGCCCTGGTATTCGGCCTGTACCATGGGACTCTCACCCAGGGGATCTATGGATTTTTCATGGGACTGGCGCTGGTCTGGGCCATGGAAAGGACCCAGACGGTGAAAGCGCCGGTGGTGGTCCACATGGCTGCCAATCTGGCGGGACTTCTGGCGGCAGCCGTAAATCTGCCATAAAGTCGTAAGAGAAACGTAAATATATCATAATCATAACGTAATGAGGCAATGGTATAATATCATAGACATTATACCATTGCGCATCTGGTTTCTGCGTTTATCGCAGAGATCCAGGCGCTTCATTCCCCCGGAGGGGATAATCAGCAGCATAAAGACAGGAAGGAAATGCGACATGAAAAAGAAAAATCTGATCAAAGGCGGCGCAGCAGGGCTCCTCACGCTCCTTTTGACGGCGGCTATGGGCTGCTTTGCCAGCTTTGCATATGACAGCGCGTCCTTAAAGACGTGTACAGTGGAGAACCGGAATACGGTGGTGATCACCGGAACGGCTGAAAAAGACGTGCCCCAGGAGACGGTCCCAGAGACCTTAGAGGACGGGACCGTGGTGCCTCCGGAGACGGAGGTTCCCGACGACGGCTATTATTATCTGTTTGAGCTGCAGCCCTATGAAACAGGGATCGGATCCCGGACGGACTATGCGGCCTGGTGCGATAAAACGGAAAAGCTGAAATTCAGCCTTCCTTTTTCCGGCGGAGACTCAGATCCTAGGCTGTATTCCCGGTTTGTGGTGGCCCTTAAGATCGGGGATACCTACCAGGCCATCAGCGCTCCCATTTATGTGACCAATCCCGGCGACGTGGCTTCCTTTACCGAGGAGTATCCGGAGGCCATGAGCAAAAAGGGGCTTCTGATCGAGCTGGATATGCTGGGAGACGCCATGGAGCTGGGCGTAAAGCACACCACCATCAATATCCCCTACCACCACATCATCGGAGGGAACCTGAAATACCGCTATAACGGAAAGGACTATTATTTCAATGAGGAACTGATCGCCAGCTACGATAAGATGATCAGCTCCTTCTCCAATAAAGGGATCATCGTCACGGCCATCCTCTTAAACGGCTGGAACGACGCCCACCCAGAGCTCCACGAGGCCGGCCTGGCAAAGAGCAGCAGCGCCTTTTACTACGGCTTCAACGTGTCCACGCCGGAGGGCTATGAGACCACCAGGGCCTTATTCTCCTTTATGGCAGAGCGGTATTCCGGTGTGGATTATAAGCATGGCCGGGTGTCCAACTGGATCGTGGGAAATGAGGTAAACAATAATAAAAACTGGAACTACGTGGGGCCCATGGATCTGGCGTCCTACACGAAGCTTTATGAAAAGAACTTCCGTGTGGCGTATACGGCCATCAAGAGCCGCAGTAAGAATGCCCGCGTGTTCTTTTCCACGGACTATGAGTGGAAAAAACAGAATACGAACCTCCAGTATGCGGCCAAGGATTTCATCGACCTTTTCAACGCCGGGATCAGCGCTGAGGGAAATATTGAATGGGGCCTGGCCTACCACCCGTATCCGTATCCTATGACGGAGCCGGAATTCTGGGACGACGACCAGACAGGAATGGTAAACGAGACCTTCGAGTCCCCGGTGGTCAATTTCAAGAACCTCCATGTTCTGACGGATTATTTCCAGCAGGCCCATATGCGGACGGCCGGAGGGCAGGTGCGCCATATCATCCTTTCCGAGGAGGGCTTCACCTCTGACAGCATTTCCAGGGGAAAGGTATACGATATCCAGGCGGCGGCCTTTGCCTATGCCTACTATCTGGTGGACAATAACCCCTATATCGACGCCTTTATATTAAACCGTCAGGTGGACGCCATCACGGAGGTGGAGACCTCCTGTGCCTTCGGGCTCTGGACCGTGGATATGTCCAGGCCGGATAAGGTGATCGCCGTAATGCCGAAGAATATCTACCAGGTATTTAAACATATCGATACAAGGAAATCCCTGCGGTATTCGGAGTTTGCAAAGTCCATTGTGGGAATTTCCGACTGGAGCGAGGTGATCCCTGGATTTGATCCGGAAAAGTACCAATAAACAATACCAATAAACGGAAAAATATTTTTGGGAAATTGTAGAAAACGTGGAAATTCGGCCGGTTTATTGACAAATTTCCGGCAGTAGCCTATAATCGGAGCTTGAAATAAGCCGATCACTGACAGCATTTAATTAGAAAGACGACAGCTTGGTATAAGTCAGATGGCGTATGATTATAGGAGGATGGATCATGGCAAGAAAAACGAATGCTGCTGTGAAAGAGGCAACTGCAAAAACAACGGCCGCAAAGGCTGCGGCTGTGAAAGAAACAACGGTAAAAGAGGTTCCGGCGACGGCTTCCGAAGGCAAGTCCGCAGAGCCGGCTAAGGAAGCTAAGAAGGCTCCCGCCAGAAAGACGGCTGCCAGAAAAGCTCCGGCTGCAAAGCCTGTGGAGGTAAAGAGCAGCGTTTACGTACAGTTTGCAGGAAAGGAATTTTCTGAGAGCAGCCTGACAGAGGCTGTGAAGGAAGCGTATACGGCTCTTGGAAACAGGGCGGAGGATATCCGGACCATTGATATTTATGTAAAGCCGGAGGAGAGTGTCGCTTACTATACAGTAAACGGCCAGGGCTCCGATGAATTTAAGATCCAGCTGTAAAAACGGCGGATGGGAAGGCACTGGTTTTAAAGCCAGTGCCTTTTTAAGATCCGGATCCTCCGGCAGAAAAGCCAGAGCCACAGTCCGGCAAATACAGTAAGAAAAAATTCCAGGGCGCTGGAGATCATGAAGCCGGAAAGGACCAGGAGGGCGGCGGTGGCGGCGATGGCAAAGCCCAGAAGGCCCGTACACAGGGAAAAATGGCCGGGATACTGGAAATACAGCTTCAGATCCAGGCTGGTGATGGCCAGATAAAAAAACACTGTGGCCAAAAAGGCCAGGGCCACATGGACAGAGGCCAGGAGCTTCATTTTTCCAGGTCTGTAAGGAATGAAAACGGAAACCAGCAGGAGAAGGAGCGCCAGGTCTGTCAGAGCCGCTTCCCGCTTCGAAGCCAGGCCGGCTCCAGCCATGGAAACGGCCCGTCGGATGAGAAAGCGGAAAAAGCCTCCGGTGAGGAGGGCCCACAGGATCAGGAAAAATGAACCGGGGCTCTCGCTTCCTGCGACGGAAAAGTTTGATGTGAGCCAGTTGGAACTGCCTGCGGCCAGAGCGGCTGCGGCAGGAATGAGAAACCAGGAAAATATTGCTGCCATAAACTTCCTCCTCCTGTTAGGATGCGCGGAAGGCGGGAAAGGATACGATGAAAAAAATGGAAAACATAAGCCTCCCGGAGGCATTTGTGGAAAAGATGAGCAGGCTCCTGGGAGACGGGGCCGGAAATTTTTTTGAGAGCTACGAAAGGGAGCGGAGCTTTGGCCTGCGGGTAAATCCTTTAAAGGCCGGAGAGCGGCTGCCAGGGCTCCTTTCGGGTCTGGAGCGGATTCCCTGGAGCCGGGAGGGATTTTATTATCCGGAGGAGCTCCGGCCGGGAAAGCACCCGCTCCATGAGGCGGGAGCCTATTATATCCAGGAGCCCAGCGCCCAGGCGTGCGCCGAGGCCCTGGATCCCAGGCCGGGAGAACGGATCCTGGACCTCTGTGCGGCTCCAGGCGGAAAGAGTACCCATCTGGCAGGAAAGATGGAACAGAAGGGGCTTCTGGTGTGCAATGAGATCCATCCGGCCCGGGCAAAGATCCTGTCCCAGAACATCGAGCGCATGGGGATCGGAAACGCAGTGGTCACCAATATGGAGCCTGCGGGCCTGGTCCCTGGGTTCCGGGAGTTTTTCGACGGCATCGCCGTGGACGCTCCCTGCTCCGGGGAAGGGATGTTCCGGAAGGATGAGAATGCAAGGCTGGAATGGAGCCCGGCCCAGGTAGCCGTGTGCGCGGCCCGTCAGGACCAGATCCTGGACTGTGCGGCTGCCATGGTGCGGCCCGGCGGACGGATCCTTTATTCCACCTGTACCTTTTCCCCGGAGGAAAACGAACAGACAGCGGCCCGGTTTCTGGAGCGTCACCCGGAATTCTGCCTAGAGAGGCCCCGTGCCGCCGGATTTTTTTCTGAGGGCAGGCCGGAGTGGGCGGAGTCTGTGGGCTTGAAAGAGCAGAGGGACGAGCTTAGAAAAACGGTCCGTATCTGGCCCCATGAGACCGGTGGGGAGGGCCATTTTATGGCGCTTTTTGTAAAAAACGGAGACGGGGCAGGAGATTCCGGTGGAATGGAGCCGGACCGCAGACAGAAGGACGGAAGGAAGAAAAGGGGAGGAGAAAAGAAGGACAAGAGAGCCGGAAAGGATCAGGGAGAGCTTATGGAGGCAGCCCGCTTCCTTAAGGAGAACGTGCGGGAGCCGGACCGTCTCCTGGCTGGAAGACGGTTCCTCACCTTTGGGGACAACGTATACCTGGTCCCGGAGGAAACGCCGGAGCTTACAAAGATCCGGGTGCTCCGGCCGGGACTCCAGGCGGGGACCTTAAAAAAAGGCCGTATGGAACCGGCCCATGCCCTGGCCCTGTTTCTTAAAAAGGAAGACGTCTTCCAGTGGGCAGAGCTTGGGACGGGAGAGACCGCGGCAAAGTATCTCCGGGGCGAGGCCATAGGAGCCGGGGAGCTGGAGGCCGTTTCCGGAGGGGATTTAAAGGGCTGGGTCCTGATGACTGTGGACGGCTTTTCCCTGGGATTTGCCAAGGCGGACCGGGGAGTCCTTAAAAATCATTATCCCAAGGGCTTAAGGAGGCCGTAGGGAGATCTGGGTCTGCCCCAGGACGGGAAAAAGAAGGAAGCTCCTGTCCCGGAAACAGGCAGGCCATATCCTCCGGCAGCGGGGCAGAAAAGATCAGGACCTCTCCCGTGAACGGATGGGAAAAGGAAAGTCTGACCGAATGCAGGGCCTGGCGGCGGATGTACCGGAAGTCGGGATTGTAGAGAAAGTCCCCGGGAAGGGGATGGCCGATATATTTCATATGGACACGGATCTGGTGGGTGCGTCCTGTCTCAAGACGGAGACGCAGGAGCGACAGATCCGTGTTTTTATTATACAGAAGCCGTTCATACCGGGTGGACGCGGCCTCTCCATGGTCCGGGTCCGGGATCCGCTGGATGGCCGAGCCCTCCTTCCGCCCGATGGGGACGGAGACCGTTCCGCAGGCATCTGTTTTCCCACAGACAGCGGCCAGATATTCCCGGCAGATCTCCCGGCGCTCCACCTGGCCGGAGAGAAGGGAGGAGCTGAGCCCGTTTTTTGCCACCAGGAGAAGGCCGGACGTGTCTTTATCCAGACGATTGACCGCCCGGAACACGAAGGCTTCCTGTTTCTTTCTGAAATAGTCCGCCAGGCCATTGGCCAGGGTATTGCCGTGGTTTCCCTGGGAGGGGTGGACGGCCATTCCAGCGGGCTTGTTTACCACCAGGAGGTGTGTATCCTCATACAGGATGTCCAGGTCCATGGGAACGGGCTCCACAGCTGCGGAGCTCTTTTTTTCCGCAACACGTACCTGGAGCTGGTTTCCGTCCTTCAGCACGCAGGTGGAAAAAACGGCGGTCCCGTCCACAAAAAAGCTGCCGGGAGTGTTTCTTAATCGGACCACCAGGCGGGAGGAATAGCCCCTGGACTTCAGGTATTCCGCCACAGTCATGCCGGCTTCATTCCCGGTGATCCCGTAAGTAAATGTATTTTCCATAGGAGGGATTTTACCACAGACCGCTGTTTCTGTAAAGAAAGGCCGGGGGGCGGCATATAGTTGCAGAAAGAGCAGCGGAGAATGCGGCCGGAAAGGGAGGCCGCAGAAGGATATATGAGGATCAGAAAAGCATACATACGGACGTTGACGGCGCTCCTGGCCCTGGCGCTCTGGCTGTGGCCCATCCAGACAGAGGCGGTCCAGGCTCCGGGGGAGGAGGCTCCTGCGCCTTTGGAGCTGAGGGCCCGGGCGGCAGTGCTCATGGATGGGGATACGGGAAGGATCCTGTATGGAAAAAACCAGGACCAGACCCTCCCCATGGCCAGCACCACCAAGATCATGACGTGCATCCTGGCTCTGGAAAACGCTTCCCTGGACGATGTGGTGGAGGTGTCCTCCTATGCAGCATCCATGCCGGATGTGCAGTTAAATATCCGGGAGGGGGAACAGTACCGGCTGGGGGATCTTTTGTATTCCCTGATGCTGGAATCCCACAACGACACAGCGGCGGCCATTGCAGAGCATGTGGCCGGGACCAGGGAGGCCTTTGCGGACATGATGAACCAGAAGGCCAGGGACATCGGCTGCCGGGATACCTTTTTCATCACGCCCAACGGTCTGGATGCAGAGGACCCGGATACCGGCCGCATCCACAGCACCACGGCAGCGGAGCTGGCAGGGATCCTCAGGTACTGTCTGTTCCAGTCTCCGGAGCGGGAGGGGTTTTTACGGGTGACCCGGGCGCCGTCCCACGCCTTTTCAGACGTCTCCGGGACCAGGACCTTTTCCTGCGTCAATCATAATGCCCTGCTGACCACCACGAAGGGGGCCATTTCCGGGAAGACCGGCTTCACAGCCGGGGCCGGCTACTGCTACGTGGGAGCCGTAAAAAAGGGGGAGAAAACGTTCATCGCAGCGCTCCTGGGCTGCGGATGGCCGCCCCACAGAACATACAAATGGGAGGACATGGGAAGGCTTCTGGCCTTTGGGGATGAAAACTATGATTTTTATGAACTATTAAAGGAAACACCGGAGCTTCCTCCCATACCTGTAAAAAACGGGATCGGGAGCCAGACCGGGCTTACGGTGGGATACCCGGAGCCGGCTTCCCTAAAAATACTGATGAACCAGAACGAGCCGGTGACCATAAAAAAGAAGGTGGCAAAGGAGCTTACGGCTCCGGTGGCAGCCGGAATGGCAGTGGGCCAGGTGGATTACTATGTGGGGGAAGATCTGGTGGCCAGCTTTCCTGTGACAGCCTCAGAGACGGTGGGAAAATGGGATCTGGAATTTTGTGTGAAAACCCTTTTAAATGGATTTTTATTCTGTTATAATGGATGAAGTTTTATCAGATGAAGGAGGCAGAATACATGAAGACTGCGCTTACAAGAGAAAAAGCCATCGGACTTTTAAGAGAATACAATAAGGAGCCGTTCCATGTGCTTCACGGGCTGACCGTGGGAGGCGTTTTAAAATGGTACGCCAGAGAGCTGGGCTATGGGGATGAGGCGGACTTCTGGGAGATCTGCGGGATCCTCCACGACATCGATTTTGAGCAGTATCCGGAGGAGCACTGCCTGGCAGCTCCCAGGCTTTTAAGGGAAGGCGGAGCAGAGGAGGAAGTGATCCATGCGGTCTGCAGCCACTGCTACGGCCACCATCCGGAGATCACTGCCAGCCCGGATCATGAAATGGAAAAGGTCCTTTATGCGGCCGATGAGCTGACGGGCCTCATCGGAGCGGCTGCAAAGATGCGTCCGTCCAGAAGCTGCCAGGATATGGAGGTCTCCAGCCTGAAGAAGAAATTCAAGGATAAGCGGTTTGCGGCGGGCTGCTCCCGGGACATCATCGCCCAGGGTGCAGAGCAGCTGGGCTGGGATCTGGCAGAGCTGATGGAGCGGACGATCCTGGCCATGCGCTCCTGTGAGGAGTCTGTGCAGGCAGAAATGGAAGCCATGGGCCTGGAAGCGTAAAAGAGAGGAGCAGCCGGGGATAAGATCCTAAGGGGCTCCCATGACCCGGGCGGTCATCCGGTTGGGAAGACATACGATCATCTCTCCCTCCTGGCTGACCTGTCCCTGGTCCATACAGATCTTATCGGGGCAGGAGGCTTCGGTGACCCAGGCTTTTCCGTCCCGGATCACAAAGACATTGACGCCGCCCTGGTCATTTTTTACCGTGTATTCCTGGTCCTTATGAAGCTCCAGGGTCTCCACCACGGTCCCGTCCACAGAAATTTCCAGGAACGCTGCCGGTCCGGAGTGGAAGGCCCGGTTCACGAGAAAGAAAAGGAGCGCTGTAAGGAGTACGGCTCCGGTCAGGAAAAGCTCCCGTTTCCCTGCCTGTCTGTTTTTCTGGTCCATAGGATCTAATCCTTTCGTAAAAATTTTTCCATTCCGTCGGAATAGTGGATCTGATAATCCTCATCAATGAAGCAGGCATACACGCCGTCCATGGATTCCACCAGCTCCATGCCTCTGGAGAGTCCCAGGGAAAAGCAGGTGGTGGAGAGGGCGTCTCCGTCTACGGACCGCTCCGACAGGATCGTCACTGAGATCAGGCCGTTGTCATAGGGATAGCCGGTGGAGGGATCCAGGATATGGTGGTAATTTTTTCCGTCCTCCACGAAATGGCGCTCGTAAACGCCGGAGGCCACTACGGAAAGGTCAGAGACCTCCACCTGGGCAAAGGTCTCGTTCCGGTCCGCAAAGGGCTTCTGGAGCCCCACGGTAAACGGCGTGCCGTCGGGCCGGCTTCCCACGCAGAGGACGTTCCCTCCCAGGTTGATCATGGCGCTTTCCACGCCGGAGTCCAGGAGATACGCTTTCAGCTGATCGGCAATGTAGCCCTTGGCGATGGCGCCCAGATCGATGGAGGTGCCGGGATCCAGGAAGGTCAGGGTGCTCCGGGTCCCGTCCAGCCGGAGCTTTTTATAGTCCACCTTTTTCCGGGCCTCCTCAATGGCCTCCGCCGGAGGGACCGACGGGGACGTCCCGCTGAAATTCCAGAGGGAGCTTAAGGGCTCGGTGGTGATATCAAAGGCCCCGCCGGAACGTTCACAGTAATAGAGGGCTGTGGCCAGGAGATCCGTCATGTCGTCAGACAGGGGATACGTTCCCGTGGCGTCCTCCCGGTGGTTCAGCCGGTACACCTCGCTTCCGGACAGAGTGCGGCTGAAACGGTTTTCGTATTCCCGGCAGAGGGCCATGGCTCCGTCCAGGATGGACTCGTCCCTGGAATCGTAGATGGCGATATCCACAAAGGTATTCAGGAGAAAATCGGAGCGGTGGATGGGAACGTCTGCCGGAGAGCCGCCCGGCGGCTTTATAAAGCAGAGGGCCGCCAGAAGGATGGCAGCCCCCAGCACAGGCACCAGATGGGGGAACCTTTTCATAAAAGATACCATTCTTTCTATTATAGATTTGGAACAGGTCTCATTCTAGCAAATGGGTCATGCAAAGTCAAGACGGGAGGAGCAGGGGAGATTGAAGAAAAATACGTCAGAAAGAACGGAGCGGGCGGCTCTTTACGGGCTTCTCACTGCCCTGGCCATGGTCCTGGGCTTCGTGGAGAGCCTGATCCCCATTCCGTTCCCGGTGCCGGGGATCCGCCTGGGACTTGCCAATCTGGTGACGGTGGCCGGGCTTTACCTGGTGGGGATCCGGGGAACGGCGGCGGTGACGGTGCTCCGCATCGTTCTCACGGGCCTTTCCTTTGGAAATCCGTACAGTATGGCCTATGGCCTTTCGGGAAGCCTTCTAAGCCTGCTGGTCATGGGGGCAGCGAAAAAACGGCAGTGGTTCTCTCCAGTGGGAATCAGCATCCTGGGGGGCATTGCCCATAATGTGGGACAGGTCTCCTTTGCGGCTTTTATCGTCCGTACAGCAGGCGTTTTTTATTATCTGCCGGCGCTCCTGGCCGCCGGCTGTGCGGCCGGAGCCGTCATCGGCGTGGTGGGCGGGATCCTGGCAGACCGGATCT
Organism: Alitiscatomonas aceti; assembly: GCF_025567195.1. NCBI lineage: Bacteria > Bacillati > Bacillota > Clostridia > Lachnospirales > Lachnospiraceae > Alitiscatomonas > Alitiscatomonas aceti. Next base: position 27,789 of record NZ_JAOQJF010000017.1, read on the forward strand.
CCCAATTTATGAAAAACCGGAATTAACGATTGTATTGTCTGCCGGGAACAGCTATAATTAAAGAGATAAAATTTTTACGGGGAGCGGAAGTTATGAAAATGATCAGTGAAGCAGTCCGGGATCTGGTGCAGTACGGCCTGGATACAGGACTTTTAGATGAAGAGGACAGATATTACGCCAGGAACCAGATCTTAAGCCTTCTGGGCCTTACCGAATATGAGGAGCCGGAAGAGCCGGAAAAAAAACGCAGTCTGGAGGATATCCTGAAGACGCTTCTGGACTATGCGGCAGAGAACGGCCTCCTGGAGCATGACAGTGTGACCTACCGGGATCTTTTTGATACGAAGCTGATGAACTGCCTGATGCCCAGGCCCAGCGAGGTATCAAAACGGTTCAGAGAGCTTTATGAGGCAGATCCAGAGGCAGCCACCAGGTATTTTTATAAGCTGAGCCAGGATTCCGACTATATCCGGAGATACCGGGTATGTAAGGATATGAAGTGGGTGGCAGATACGGAATATGGAGCCCTGGACGTGACTGTAAACCTTTCCAAGCCGGAAAAGGATCCCAGGGCCATTGCCGCCGCCAAGCTGGCAAAGCAGAGCGGATATCCCAAATGCCTTTTATGCGTGGAGAACGTGGGCTATGCCGGGCGGGCAGACCATCCGGCCCGGGACAACCACCGGATCATCTCCCTGACCATGGGCGGAGAGGAGTTCGGCTTCCAGTATTCTCCCTATGTGTATTATAATGAGCACTGCATCGTGTTCAATCAGAAGCATGTGCCCATGAAGATCGACAGGAGCACCTTTGTGAAGCTGTTTGATTTTGTAAAGCAGTTCCCCCATTATTTCCTGGGCTCCAACGCCGACCTTCCCATCGTGGGAGGCTCCATCCTGACCCATGACCATTTCCAGGGAGGCTGCTATGAGTTTGCCATGGCCAAGGCCCCGATGGAAAAGGAACTGGAGTTTAAGGGCTTTGAGGACGTGAAGGCAGGGATCGTCAAGTGGCCCATGTCCGTGATCCGCTTAAACGGGACGGACAGCGGGCGGATCGTGGACCTGGCGGATAAGATCCTAAAGGCATGGCGCGGGTATACGGATGAGGCGGCCTTTATCTTTGCAGAGACAGACGGAGAGCCCCACAATACGATCACTCCCATTGCCCGGATGCGGGACGGCCGGTTTGAGATGGACCTGGTGCTGAGGAACAATATCACTACAAAAGAGCATCCCCTGGGCGTTTACCATCCCCATGAAAAGCTGCATCACATCAAAAAAGAGAACATCGGCCTCATCGAGGTCATGGGACTGGCAGTGCTCCCGGCCCGGTTAAAGGAGGAGCTGGCCCTTCTGGCTGGCTATATGACGGAAGGAAAGGATATCCGCAGCAGCGAGACCATTGCGAAGCACGCCGACTGGGTAGAGGAGTTCCTTCCGAAATATAAAACGGTAACAGAAGAGAATGTGATGGATATTTTAAAGACCGAGGTAGGACGCGTATTTGCAGAGGTCCTGGAGGACGCCGGCGTTTATAAGCGGACCGGAGAGGGAAGAGCCGCGTTCCTGCGCTTTACGGATTCGGTGAACGGCTGATTTTTGTCAAAATCCTTAACATTTCCATAAGAAAATGGGAACTGCTCGCCAACAGGAAGAAATTGTGATATATTATCTGTGAGGCGGCGTAGCCCTGCGCCGTTTCGCAGAAAGGATAAGGAGAACCATATGCTGAACGAAGAAAAGATCCGGATCATGACAGGGATCGCCATGTTTGAAAAAAAGGCCGGGAGGGACATCCTTCCTGCCAGCCGGTATTTTAAGAGCGATTATGTCGGAGGCCGTATGATCCGCTCCTTCATTTTTTACACGTTTTCCAGTATGCTGTGCCTGGCCCTCTGGGTCCTTTATCAGATGGAGGACATTATGAGCACCATGGATGTGACCGCGCTCCTGGCGTCGGCAAAGCATGTGGCCTTATTCTATGCCGCCGGGCTTCTGGTCTATCTGGCTGTCACTTACTGGATCTATTCCCGACGGTATGAGCGTGCCAGCAAAGGCATGAAGATCTATCAGGCCAAGCTGCGCCGTCTGGAGAAAAAATATGAAGCTCCCTCTGTACAGGGAGAAAATGAGGAGGAACGGCGCGTATGATGGGCCTTTTGGTATTTAAAGAAAAATTAAAGCAGCTATATGGAAAATACAACCGGTACATGATCCCGGCAGTGAAGTTCCTGCTGGGGGCTTCGTCCTTCTTTCTGATCAGCTCCAACGTGGGCTTCATGGCCAGGCTTAAGAATCCCCTGGTGCCGGTGGTGATGGGACTGGTGGCGGCAGTGGTGCCCTGCGGAGTCACAGCATTTTTCGCCGGCTGCTTTCTGATCGCCCACGTTTCCCAGGTATCCCTGGAGGCGGCGCTGATCATTGCCGTATTTATGCTGGTGGTCATGATGCTCTATTATGGCTTCCGTCCGGGAGACGGCTACCTCCTGCTTTTGACGCCCATGATGTTTTTCTTAAGGGTCCCCTATGTGATCCCTCTGTTCGTGGGCCTTTCCGGCAGCCTGGTATCCATTGTCCCTGTGAGCTGCGGCGTATGCATTTATTACATTATGATGTATCTGAAGCAGAACGCCGGCGTGCTGGCGGGAAGCTCCATGTCAGAAATGGCGGAGCGCTTCATCGTCATTGTCCAGAGCCTCTTCGGGAACCAGCTGATGTGGGTCATGGCAGCGGCTTTTGCGGCCGGTGTGCTGGTGGTGTTCCTGATCAGGAACCTGTCGGTGGATTATTCCTGGTCCATTGCCATCATCGCCGGAGTGATCACCCAGCTGGTGGTGATCTTCATCGGGGACTTTTATTTTAACCTGCCGGTCGCCATCGGTCCCATGATCCTGGGGATCCTGGTGTCTGTGGTCCTGGCTCTGGTCTACCAGTTTTTCGTGTTTGCGGTGGATTACACCAGGACGGAATATTTACAGTATCAGGACGACGACTACTATTATTATGTGAAGGCGGTGCCGAAGATCACCGTCTCCCAGCCGGATGTGAAGGTACACCGGATCTCTTCGAGAAAATCTTCCAGACACGAAAAATCCAATTAAACAAATAAAACTGGGATGGAGGTGAAAGTATGACAGAATTTCTTGGACGCATATATTCCTGGCTGGCGTTCATACCAAAGATCACTCTGGGAAACCTGTTTGAAATTCTGATTATCTCTTTCCTTATATACGAGATTCTGATCTGGGTCCAGAATACCAGGGCCTGGGTGCTGTTGAAGGGCGGCCTGATGATCCTGGCCTTTTACCTGGGAGCGTCCCTTCTCCGGTTAAATACCATTACCTGGATGATCAACCATATGGGCCAGTTAGCCCTGATCGCTCTTCTGATCATCTTCCAGCCGGAGCTTCGGAAGGCCCTGGAGCAGCTGGGAAGCAAAAATATCATCACCGAGCTGTTTTCCTCCGAGGATGTGAGAGGACCGGAGGGCTATACGGACAAGACCGTCAACGAGATCGTCCGGGCTGCCTATGAGATGGGAAAGGTAAAGACGGGAGCGCTGATCGTCATTGAGAGGGAAACGCTCCTTTCGGAGATCGAGAGGACCGGGATCGAGGTGGACGGCATCGTCACCAGCCAGCTTCTGATCAATATCTTTGAACATAATACGCCGCTGCACGACGGTGCGGTGATCATCCGGGGAAACCGGGTGACGGCGGCCACCTGTTATCTGCCGCTGTCGGATAATCTGAGCATCAGCAAGGACCTGGGGACCCGTCACCGTGCGGCCCTGGGGATCAGCGAGACCTCGGACAGCCTGACGGTGGTGGTGTCTGAGGAGACAGGCCGCGTGTCCCTGGCCCGTGACGGACAGCTCACAAGGATCAGCGATCAGGAAACCCTGCGCCAGGCCATTTCCGTGGAAAAGGGAGAGGATACAGGGGCAGGACGGTTCCGGTTATGGAAGGGAAGACATAAAAATGAAAGAAAAGCAGAATAAGCGCTGGGGACTGAAGCTTTTGTCGGTCTTATGTGCCTTTCTGGTCTGGCTGGGCGTCGTCAACGTGGCCGATCCGGTGATGACCAGCACGGTGGAAGTGCCGGTGGAGATCGTCAACGGAGAAGTACTGGAAGCCAGCGGCTTAACGTATGAGATCATAGGAAAAAAGACGACCACCGTGTCGTATGAGGTAAAAACGACCAATGCCCACCGGATCCGTCCGGCAGACTTCAGAGCCTATGCGGATATGACGGATCTCTGGTCTGTTACAGGCTCCATCCCTGTAAAGGTGGAGGTGCTGAACCACAGCGAATACCTGCTGTCAGCCCCCGTGAGCCGGGTATCCACCATCAAGATCGAGACGGAGCCCTTACAGAAGAAGCGGTTCGATATCAACGTTTCTTACGCGGGAGACCTGGAGGAAGGATACGAAGCGGGAGACGTGGTGCTTTCTCCGGACCATTTATATGTGGAGGGGCCGGAATCCACTATCGGCCAGATCAGCAGCGTGGGGATCGAGATCTCCCTGGACGGCCTGACCATGGACGCAGAGGGGACGGCATCCCCGCAGTTCTACGACGCCAATGGCAATAAGATCGTTCTGGACCAGCGGGTGGAGGTGGACTGTGAATCGGTATCCTACTCGATGCCGGTCCTCAAGGTAAAGAGCCTGCTGCTGGATTTCGAGGTTTCCGGGCAGGTGGCCGACGGCTATCGGTTCACGGGCGTGGAATGTGATGTGAAGAACGTTCCTGTCATCGGCCTGAAATCGGTGCTGGCTTCCTTAAATACCATTACGATCCCCGGTGAAAGCCTGAACCTGGACGGAGCCAGGACCAATATGGTGCGGACCATCGACATCAACAAGTATCTGCCGGTGGGAGTTTCCCTGGCCGGTACGGGCCGCCACGAGATCAACGTGACCCTGACTGTGGAGCAGTTAAAGGAGCGCGTTTATACGGTGGAGGTCAACGACGCCTCCTTTACGGGAGAAAACGACGATTACATCTACCGGGCGGAGCCGGATACAGTGAATATCCGTATCGAGGCCCTGGCTGAGGAGCTGGACAGCCTTACGCTGGATTCCTCGGACATCCAGGTGGACGTTTCCTCCATGGGCGAGGGGATCCATGAGGCGAAGGTGGGGCTGAAGCTGGATCTGGACCGGGTATACAGGGTCCTGAATATCTCCTCCTGCAGCATCCAGGTGATGAAGGTGCCCGAGGCAACGGAGAGCGCGCCTTCAGCCGGGACGGCGGAAGAGACCACGGCGGAGACCAGTACGGGAGCCGGTGAAACAGACGACGCTTCCGGAGCCCAGGATGGAACGGAGGTATCCGGGACAGCCGCCTCCCATGAGACGGAGGAGAGCCGCCGCGCAGAGGTCCATCCGGCGGAGGAATCCTCTTCTGCGCAGGAAAACCGGTAAAGACACGGCATCTTATGAAAAATGGAGTATAGTTACAATATGGTAAAGCAAAGAGTTACGATCAAAAATCCCACCGGCCTTCATCTCAGGCCGGCGGGGATCCTGTGCAAGGAAGCCCTGCGGTACCAGTCCTCGGTGAAATTCCAGTTTGGTACCAGCACAGCCAATGCTAAGAGCGTTTTAAGCGTTCTTGGGGCCTGCGTGAAAAGCGGGGATGAGATTACGTTTATCTGCGAGGGGCCGGATGAGGAAAAGGCCCTGGCGGACATGGTCGCCCTGGTGGAAAGCGGCCTGGGAGAATAACTGGATATGGTAGTTTATCTGATCCTTTATGGCGCCGGTATGCTTTTTGCATCCAGCGCCCATTACTATATGTCGGGAATGAGTCTGATCCTGGCAGCCCTGTATCTGTATTTTTATGATTACAGGCGGAGCGGGAACCCGCTCCATCTCCGGGCCATGTTTTCCCTGTTCTGGGTAGGAGGGGAAGGGATCTCCTGCTTTAAGCTGAGCCGGCTCCAGACCGACTGGGACCCGGTGACCTGGGCCAGTTTTTTCATAGCCCTGGCCGCTTTCTGGAGTGTGTTTGGAATGGCAGAGGCCCGGATCCGGAAAAAACGGGAAGAGGGCAAGGATAAAAGAGAGGAAAAGGCCAGGAGGAAGGGCGTGGAAGCCGTATCTGAAGGAACAGAGGCTGCCGGGAGCTTTGGTATGCTCACGGCCATCCTTCTTCTGACGGCTGTGTCCTGGGCCGCTTTTCTTCTGGAAGCAGCGGTCCTGGGCTATGTGCCGTTCTTCCTGCGGGGAGTGCCCCATGCCTACTCCCATTTCCACATATCCGGCGTCCACTATTTCACCGTTTCCTGCGTGCTGGTACCGTCCATGGCAGTGATCTGGTTTCTGCGCGGAGGCGTAAAGAAGCGCTGGCAGGCGGTCCTGGTGCTTCTGGCTGCGGCAGCATCCCTTCTGGTCCCTGTGCTCTGCGTGTCCCGGTTCCAGCTGATCTTTGCGGTGATCCTGGCGGTGCTGACTTTTATGCAGGTCTCGGGAAAGAAGCGGCTGCGGTATCTGTTCGGAGCGGCTGCGGCGCTGCTGCCGCTCTATGTGATCCTGACTGTTGCCAGGAGCCACGATGTGGCGTATCTCAACGGTATTTTTGAGATGAAGGACCCGGCGACGCCTATTTTTATCACCCAGCCGTATATGTACATTGCCAATAATTATGATAATTTCAACTGTCTGGTGACAGAGCTCCCGGCCCATTCCATGGGGCTTAAGAGCCTGTTTCCCTTATGGGCCTTAACGGGGCTTAAGTTAATAAAGCCGGAGCTGGTGGATTTTCCCATCTATACCACCAAGGAGGAGCTGACGACGGTGACGCTGTTTTACGACGCCTACTACGATTTTGGCGTTGTGGGCGTGTTCCTTTTCTCAGCGGCCCTGGGGCTTTTTGCCGCATGGCTCATGGACCGGGCAGAGAGGGCAGAGAATCCGTTCTGGCAGCTTTTTTATTCCCAGGCGGCGCTTTATTTCATGCTGTCATTTTTTACCACCTGGTATTCCAATCCGGCCACCTGGTTTTATTTTGCAGCCACGGGAGCGGCGATGGTCTGGGTGGAGCTCATAAAGCGGCTGGCAGGAGCCGGGGAAAGGACATAAAAGGGGAAGGCTGTTTTATCTGGGGGACAATAAGAAAACGATGGAGGAAATGAAAATGGTATCAGAAAAAATGAAGCCGTTCATGGCGAACAATTCCGCGATCCGCGCCATGTTTGAGGAAGGAAAGAAAATGGCCGCCGTCTATGGGGCGGAAAACGTATACGATTTCAGTCTGGGAAATCCCAATGTGCCGGTTCCGGAGGTCAATGAGGCCATCCTGGAGATCGTGAAAGAGGAGGCGTTCAATGCCCTTCACGGCTATATGAGCAACGCCGGCTTTGAGGATGTGCGCCAGACCATCGCCCAGTCCATCAATGAACGGTTCGGCACCAGTTTTTCTGAGAAAAACCTGATCATGACCGTGGGAGCTGCAAGCGGCCTCAATGTGATCTTAAAGAGCATCTTAAACCCTGGAGACCAGGTGATCGTATTCGCCCCGTACTTTGTGGAGTACGACGGCTATGTGAGGAATTATGACGGAGAAGTGGTGCGGATCTCCCCGGATACAGAGACCTTTATGCCAAAGCTGGATGAGTTTGAGGAGAAGATCACAAAAAGGACCAAGGCCGTCATCATCAATAACCCCAATAATCCCACAGGAGTTGTGTATGGCGAGGATACCATAAAGGCCCTGGCGGCTATCCTGGAGAAGAAGGAAAAGGAGTTTGGCATCTCCATCCTTCTGATCTCCGACGAGCCCTACCGGGAGCTGGCCTACGGGGTGGAGGTCCCCTATGTGACAAAGTATTACCATAATACGGTGGTGGGGTATTCTTACAGCAAATCCCTTTCCATCCCCGGCGAGCGCATCGGCTACCTGGTGATCCCCGATGAGGTGGATGAGAGCGGGGAGCTGATCACTGCCGCCTCCATCGCCAACCGGGTCCTGGGCTGCGTCAACGCCCCGTCCCTGATCCAGAAGGTGATCCACTACTGTATCCGGCACAAGGTGACCGTCAACGTGGAGGCCTACGAGAAGAACCGGGATCTTTTGTACCATGCGTTAAAGGAAGACGGCTTTACCTGCGCAAAGCCCGACGGCGCGTTTTACCTGTTTGTCAAGTCTCCGGTAGCGGATGAAAAGGAATTCTGTGAGACCGCAAAGAAGCATCACGTCCTGATGGTCCCCGGCAGCTCCTTTGCCTGCCCGGGCTATGTGCGGATCGCTTACTGCGTATCCCATGAGCAGATCGAGCGCTCCCTTCCGGCGTTCCGGGAGATCGCCAGGGAATATGGTCTGTTAAAGTAGAGGGCAGACGCAGGTCCTCATGGAGGAGGAAATGGATATCAGAAAATATGCGAGGATCTTTTTAAACATTGCGGTTCCCCTTATGACCATCTACCTGATCTGTGTCTGGGGACCGCGGCTTCTTGGTTTCTTCATACCGTTTGTGATCGGCTGGGTGGTGGCCATGATCGCCAATCCCCTGGTGCGGTTCCTGGAAAAAAAGATACGGATCGTCAGGCGGCACAGCTCCATGGTCCTGATCGTGGGGGTTCTGGCTCTGGTGATCTTTGGCCTGTATTTCCTGGGAAGCCGGGGGCTTAAGGAGATGGTGCTGTTCGTGCGGGCCCTTCCGGGGCTTTATGCGGAGGTCCAGGAGGATGTGGCCGAAGCCTATGCGGAGCTGGAGCAGGTCCTTACGTTCCTGCCTCCGGAGGTGAAGGACTCCTTCGGTCAGGTCATCGAGCAGCTGGGAGCGTACATCGGCGGCTTTCTCCAGGACCTGGCGGCCTCTGCCGGAGGAGCTGTGGCCAGGACCCTGCCGGATGTGCTGGTCCATACCATTGTGGTCCTTCTGTCCTCCTATCTGTTCCTGGCGGAGCATGATGTGATCGTCCAGAGGATAAAGGAAGTGATGCCGGGGGCGGTGAAGCGGTATGCGGGACTTATAAAGAAGGACGTCAGGAAGGTCATCGGCGGCTACTTCATGGCCCAGTTCAAGATCATGTTCGTGGTGGCCCTGGTGCTCATGGGAGGTCTTATGCTCCTGGGCGTCCATTACTGGGCGGTCCTGGCGGTGGCCATTGCCATTCTGGATTTCCTGCCCATGTTCGGCACAGGAACGGTGCTGATCCCCTGGGCTGCGGTGAAGCTGTTTACCGGGGATTTTGCCTATGCGGCCGGCCTGGGACTGCTTTACGTCCTGTCCCAGGCGGTCCGGCAGATCATCCAGCCCAAGATCGTGGGGGACAGCATGGGGCTTCCGCCTCTGACCACCCTGTTTTTCCTGTTCCTGGGATACAGGCTCCGGGGACTGGCCGGTATGATCCTGGCCGTTCCGGTGGGACTGATCTTTATTAAATTTTATGAATACGGGGCCTTCGATTCCCTGATAAACAGCGTAAAGGAGCTGGCCAGGGAGATCGAGGAGATCCGTCATGGAGATGGGAAGGAGCCATAGGCCCCTTCCCGTTTTTTTCCATAAAAAAGTAAGGCAAAAGTGGGCAAAGTATGGTATGATGGTACATATATTACGGACAGAGGAGGATGTTTCATGGATCAGATCAATATTCTCGTTGTGGATGATGAAAAAGAGATCGCGGACCTGGTGGAGATCTACCTGGTCAGCGACGGATATAAAGTATTTAAGGCCAACAATGCCCTGGACGGACTGGAGATCCTGGAAAAGGAGGAGATCCACCTGGTGCTCCTGGATATCATGATGCCGGGGATGGACGGACTGGAGATGTGCCGGAAGATCCGGGAGACCAACAATATCCCGATCATCATGCTGAGCGCCAAGTCCACGGATCTGGATAAGATCCTGGGCCTGGGGACCGGGGCGGACGACTATGTGGTGAAGCCCTTTAACCCGCTGGAACTGACGGCCAGGGTAAAATCCCAGCTGAGACGGTATACCCAGCTAAATCCCAACCGGAATACCGGTCAGGCTGCCAAAAACGAGATCAATATCAAGGGTCTCTCCATCAATAAGGACAACCACAAGGTGGTGGTATACGGAGAGGAGATCAAGCTGACGCCCATCGAGTTCGATATCCTTTATCTCCTGGCCTCCAATCCAGGCCGGGTGTTCAGCACTGACGAGATCTTTGAAAAGGTATGGAATGAGAAGGTATACGAGGCCAATAATACGGTCATGGTACATATCCGCCGTCTCCGCGGAAAAATGAAGGAGGATACCAGACAGAATAAGATCATCACCACAGTCTGGGGGGTGGGTTATAAAATTGAAAAGTGATTTCAGCAGACGGTTTTACGGACAGGTCCTGGTCAATATCCTGTACAGCACCCTGGTGGCATGTCTGGTGGAGATCTTTCTGATCGCCAACGTGGATATGATCGTCAATTATCTGGAAAAGACCCAGGGAAGCCTTTCCCCTGCCCTTAAGATCTTCCGGATGGGGACTGCCACCACGATCCTTTATGTGATCGCCGGCATCGGGATCTTTTCCCTGACCTTCCTGCTTTTGCAGAGAAAGTCCATCCGGTACATAGGAAAGATCGCAGCAGCCATCCAGAACATCTCCGAGGGAGATCTGAATATCCAGGTGGAGGTGGAGGGAGACGATGAGTTTGCCATGATGGCGGCCAGCTTAAACCGGATGGAGGCCGATATCCGGGAGCTGATGGATAAGGAACGGGAATCGGAGCGGACGAAAAATGAGCTGATCACCAACGTGGCCCATGACCTCCGGACGCCGCTGACCTCCATCATCGGCTACCTGGAGCTGCTTTCCAGGGGCATGCCCATGGAGGAGGAGATGCGGCAGAAATACATTGACATCGCCTATACAAAGGCCAAGCGCCTGGAAAAGCTCATCGAGGACTTATTCGGCTTTACGAAGATGAACTGCGGCAAGATTGCCATGCACGTGGGCCGGGTGGACATCGTAAAGCTCCTGGGACAGCTTCTGGAGGAGTTTTATCCCAGCTTTGCCGATAAGGGGCTTACCTATGAGCTGACCAGCAATGTGCCGTCCCTGGAGATCACCGCCGATGGAAATCTCCTGGCCCGGCTGTTTGACAACCTGATCAACAATGCCATCAAATACGGGGCCGAGGGAAAGAAGGTACTGGTAAAGGTTGAGGCGGAGGAAGAAGTGGTATCCGTTTCTGTGGTAAACTTCGGCTATGTGATCCCGGAGGGAGAGCTGCATCTGATCTTCAATAAATTTTATCGGGTGGAGCAGTCCCGGTCCACAGCCACGGGAGGAACGGGCCTGGGGCTGGCCATTGTAAAAAATATCGTGGATATGCATGGAGGGACCATTTCCGTCACCAGCGACTTAAACGGTACGGTGTTCCAGGTAAAGCTGAAGATCGATTTTGATGTGAACAGAGAAAATTTCAGAGCGATAGGATGAATCATATGGGAAAAAGAAGCGTCAGGGTGTTCCTTGCACTGGTTTTTGCGCTCCTGCTTCCAGGAAGCCCGGCATGGGCGGGAGACGGAGCGCCGGTATCCATGGAGGTTTCCACAGTCTATGGGGATATGGGAAAGTTTGGGAGCCATATCCCCCTTGTTATTACTTTTTACGGCCAGTCGGAGACGCCCTTTAACGGTACGGTGAACGTAAAGACCCTGGAGAGCACGCCGGATAACAGCGATGAGGTCTATCAGTACAGCTTCCCGGTTTCTGTGAAGCTGGCGGAGACGGAAAAAAAGGAGATCTATATCCCCCTGGGGCAGAAGAGCAGCGGGATCCATGTGGCCCTCTGCGACCAGGGGGGAAGAGAGGTGGATTCCTGTTCTCTTTCCTTTGATGTGTCCCGGGACATGGGAAGGCTGCTGATCGGAGGCCTGGCAGGAGAGGAAGAGGAGCTCTCATACTTTGACGGCGTCCACCTGGAATACGGCATGGTGGATTCCCGGCTGATCCTCCTGGACCAGAAGGCCCTGCCCTCCGACGCCAGGGGACTGGAGCTTCTGGATATCCTTCTGATCAACGGCTTTTCTACGGAAAGTCTCACCGAGGACCAGAGGACAGCCATCCTTCAGTGGGTGGAACGGGGCGGGACCCTCCTGCTGGGCACAGGCCAGGAAGCAGAGAAGGTCCTGGGGGGATTTTCCGAAGATCTGGGCGGAGTCCGGATCCGGGGATATGAAAAAAAGAAAGTGGGCCTGGGGGTGGAATACGCCCAGGATTCCCCGGAGGATGCCCAGGTGGAGCTGATGTGCGCTGAGCTTTCTGTGCCCGGCGGAAGAGTGGTCATGGAAGGAGACGATATCCCTCTTTTAACGGTGATCCGGCGCGGGAAGGGAAAAATGGGATTTTTTTCCTATGATCTGGGGGAGATCCGCGGGTTTGCAGAAAAGACCCCTGGCTATGTGGCGGAGATCCTGACAAAGACCCTGGGCCAGGAGGCTGTCTCCCAGCTTTACTATTACAGCTCCTATGGAAGGAACGACGACTACTGGAGCGCCCAGAGCCTGGTGAGCACCGGCAGTGTGGACCGGCTGCCCAGGATCCCGCTTTATATGGCAGTGACAGCCGTCTATATCCTGGCGGCAGGGCCGGGGCTTTACCTGTATCTGAAAAAGAAGGACCTGAGCCGGTACTACGGAATTTCTGTGGTCATAGCTTCGGCGGCGGCCTCAGCGGTCATCTATCTGCTGGGAACGGGGACCCGGTTCACGTCGGAATTTTATACTCTGGCTACGGTACTGGGTACCTCCGGGGACACGGTGGAGGAGACCACCTTTTTAGATGTGCGGACGCCGGACAGCCGTCCCTTTTCCCTGCGGGTGCCTGCGGAGTATTCCATTACTCCCCTGACCAGATCCAGCCAGTATGAGGAGCAGCCGGTCCAGGCCTTTGACGGAAAACAGGCGGCAGATGTGAGGATCGCCCGGGAGGAGGATGCGGCAGTCCTTTCAGCCAGCCGGTCCAGGGCCTTCGATCCCAGGTATTTTAAGCTGGAATCCAGGGGAGAACGGACGTTTCCCGGAAGGATCGAAGGAGATCTGAGGCTGTTCGAGGGAAAGCTTTCCGGCTATATCAGAAATGGCTATGATTTTCCCCTGACCGACAGCGCCGTCTTCTTTTACGGACAGGTCTGCCCGCTGGGAGATCTGGAGCCCGGGGAGGTACGGGAGCTTAAAGAGGAGCCTGTGTTAAACTGGCCGGTGAACATGACCTATCTGGCTGCCCAGTGGCTGGTGGAGAGGGATTCGGCCGGGAAGGAGCTGGACGATGAAGAGCTTCTGCGGAATACGGACCGGCGGAGCCTTTACGGCTGGTATCTGGATCAGACCTACGGCGGCGCCTACGTTTCCGGCGCGCGGTTTTCTGCCCTGGGCCCGGAGCAGGGGCTCTGGGAGTGGGTCTCACCCGACGGCCAGGCGGCAGACGGCCAGGTCCTTTATACGCAGGAGCTGGAGATGACCACAGAAAAGGGCGGGAGCGTCTGGAGGAGCGGTCTTTATAATCCCCAGCAGGTGGTCTCCGGGAACATGGGATACGGCAGCGACGGCCTCTCCCTTTATGGAACAGAGCCAGTGACGGTGGAATACTTCCTGGGAACAGACCTGGACGTGGAAAAGGTGGCCTTCACCTTTATCTCTCCGGAATTTTTCAGCGGCGAGGATTTTTATTATATCCGGCCGTTTGAGGGCGAGGCTTGTTTTTACAATAATGAAACGAAGAATTACGACCCGGTAGACCTTTCCGGCGGCGGATTTACGGAAAGCGTGCTGGCGCCTTACCTGTCTGCGGAGAACAGCCTGGTGGTAAAATATACGGCGGAGGAAGGGGACACTTCGGGAGTTACCTCGATGCTGCCGGTGCCGGTGGTGACAGGGAGGAAACGCTGATGTTAAAGATCCATGGCTTAAAAAAGAAATTTGGGAATTTTGAAGCCCTGAGGGGATTGGATATGGAAGTGGAGGAGGGGGCCCTTTACGGCTTTGTGGGGCCCAACGGAGCCGGAAAGACCACAGCCATCAAGATCATGGCGGGGCTTTTAAAGCCGGACGAGGGATCGGTGGAGATCTGCGGAAAGGACGCTTTAAGGTTCCGGGAGGAGGCAAAGGATCAGTTTGGCTATGTGCCCGATGAGTTTGGCATGTATGACAATCTGAAGGTGCGGGAATATATGGAGTTTTTTGCCTCCTGCTACGGCCTCTCCGGCCTCATGGGAAGAAAGCGGTGCGAGGAGCTTTTAGACCAGGTGAAGCTTTCTGACCGGGCGGACTTTTTTGTGGACAGCCTTTCCCGGGGAATGAAGCAGAGACTCTGCCTGGCCAGGGCCCTGATCCACGATCCCGGTCTTCTGATCCTGGACGAGCCCACCTCAGGCATGGATCCCAGGACCCGGATGGAATTTAAGGAGATGTTAAAGGAGCTGTGCGCCGAGGGGAAGACCATTCTGGTCAGCTCCCACATCCTTTCGGAGCTGTCCCAGATGTGTACAGACATCGGGATCATCGACGCCGGAAAGATCGTCCTTTCCGGCAACATGGCGGAGATCCTCCAGAAGGTCAATGATTCCAACCCGCTGCTGATCCGGATCTGCGGCGAGAGCCGGACAGCCATCGGGATCTTAAAAAAGGATCCCAGGGTCCAGACCATCGCCATCCGGGACGAGGACATCATCGTCAATTTCCACGGAAACCGGCAGGCAGAGGCAGAGCTTTTATACAGCCTCATGGAGGCGGGGATCCCAGTCAGCGGATTCATCAGAGAGCAGGGAGACCTGGAAAGTATCTTTATGCAGATCACAAGCCATGATAAGGGAAAGGTGGTGCTCAGCAGTGAAGAGTAATCCCGTTTATAAAAGAGAGGTGACGGTCCGGGCACGGAGCTTCCGGATGCCCCTGATCATCCTGGTGTTCAACGGGATCCTGGCGGTGGTGGCGCTGCTAAATATGTATTCGGCAGTGGCCCAGGTGCGGATCTCAGCCTCCGTCCAGTATTCCAGCTTCCTTCAGCTTTACGCCTTTGTGGCGACCCTGGAATTCCTGCTTTTAATGTTTATCATGCCGGCGCTGACCTCCGGCAGCATCAGCGGAGAGCGGGAGCGGCAGACACTGGAGCTTCTGTTTACCACCAGGATGACGCCGAAGGATATTGTGATGGGAAAACTGTTTTCTGCTTTGAGCCAGCTGATGGTGCTGATCGTATCCAGCTTCCCCATCCTTTTGCTGACCTTTGTATACGGCAGTATGGATCTGATGGACCTGGCGTTTTTAATGGTATGTTTTCTGGTGACGGCGGTCTTCTGCGGCGGTATCGGGATTTTTTCTTCATCGCTGATGCGCCGGTCCACCTTTTCCAATGTGTGTACCTACGGGATCCTTCTGCTGGTGGTGGTGGGCACATATATGTTAAATATTTTTCTTCTTAATATGTCCCAGATGCAGATTGCAGAGGAGATCTACCAGCTGGGAGAGACGCGGCCGGCGGCTTCGTCCGGCAGCGCAGTCTACCTTCTTCTGCTGAACCCCCTGGCTACCTTTGGGGAGATCATGGAAAAGCAGGTGACGGGAGGGATCGCGGACCTGTCCATCCGCCGGTTCCTTGGAAACGGACCGGATAATTTTGTGATCCGTCACTGGATCCCGGTCAGCATACTGGTCCAGACCGTGTTTTCTGCCGGGCTGGTACGGGGAGCCGTGTATTTTTTAAATCCTCTGAAAAATGAGAAGAAATAGGAGGGCGCTATGTTTTATATCGGATGCCATTTATCCTGCTCCAAGGGCTTTACAGCCATGGAAAGGGATGCGGAACGGATCGGAGCCACCACGTTCCAGTTTTTCACAAGAAATCCCAGGGGCAGCAGCGTAAAGGCCCTGGACCTGGAGGATATCCGGGAATTTTTAAAGAGAAAGGAAGAAAAGGGGCTGGGGACCCTGGTGGCCCACGCGCCCTATACCTTAAACGCCTGCTCGGCCGATGAAAAGGTCCGGGAGTTTGCCAGGAATACCATGGCCGACGATCTGGCAAGACTGGAGCATACGCCTGGGAACGTTTACAATTTCCATCCGGGAAGCCATGTGAAGCAGGGAACGGAAACCGGGATCCGGCTGATCGCCGAAACGCTGAACGCGATCTTAAAGCCGGAGCAGTCCACCATAGTCCTTCTGGAGACCATGGCCGGAAAGGGCAGCGAGGTGGGAAGCCGGTTTGAGGAGCTCAGGGAGATCCTGGACCGGGTGGAGCTTTCGGAGAAAATGGGAGTCTGTCTGGATACCTGCCATGTCTGGGACGGCGGCTATGATATCGCAGGCGATCTGGACGGGGTCTTAACAGAATTTGACCGGATCGTGGGCTTATCCAGATTAAAGGCTGTCCATTTAAACGACAGCATGAACCCTCTGGGGGCCAGAAAGGACCGCCATGCAAGGATCGGGGAGGGGCACATCGGCCTGGATGCCCTGGTGCGGGTGGTGAACCATCCGGCGCTCCGTGAGCTCCCCTTCTGTCTGGAAACGCCCAATGACCTGGAGGGATATAAAAGAGAGATCGGGCTTCTGCGTTCGCTGAGAACGGAAGGCTGACGGCAGAAAATCCATTGGAAGGAGAAAATAGATCTATGGGAATCATCAAAGCAGCGGCGGATGCCGTAAGAGGCGCTTTTGCAGACCAGTGGCTGGAGGTCATCGAGCCGGGAAACATGGGGGACCAGACTGTTTTTTCTGCTGGAGTTCCCACCCGCAGGGGCCAGAATACAAAGGGGACGCCGGGAGTGGTATCCAACGGCTCCAGGATCCGGGTATACCCCAACCAGTTCATGATGCTGGTGGACGGCGGCCGGGTCGTGGATTACACGGCAGAAGAGGGCTATTACACGGTCAACAATTCCATGGCCCCGTCCCTGTTCAACGGCCAGTTTGGAGAGGCTTTAAAGGAATCCTTTGACCGGATCCGTTTCGGCGGCCAGACCTATGGGGAGCAGAGGGTCTATTATATCAACCTCCAGGAGATCAAGGGCCTGAAGTTCGGTACCAGGACGCCGGTGAACTATTTCGACAGCTTTTATAACGCGGAGCTGTTCCTCAGGGCCCATGGGACGTACTCTGTGAAGATCACAGATCCCTTGAAATTTTACGGGGAAGTGATCCCGAAGAATACGGATCATGTGGAGATGGATGAGATCAACGAGCAGTATCTCAATGAATATATGGAGGCTTTCCAGACGGCCATCAACCAGATGTCTGCCGACGGGATCCGGATCTCCTTTGTGGCCTCTAAAGGCCGGGAGCTGGGCCGGTACATGGCCAATGTCCTGGACGAGGAATGGAACCAGCTGCGCGGCATGGAGATCCAGGCCGTGGGCATCGGAAGCATCTCCTACGACGAGGAATCCCAGAAGCTGATCAACTTAAGGAACCGGGGCGCCATGTTAAGCGATCCGTCCATCCGGGAGGGATACGTCCAGGGACAGATCGCTGAGGGCTTAAATGCGGCCGGCTCCAATCCCAACGGCAGTCTGGCCGGATTCATGGGCATGGGGATCGGAATGCAGAGCGGTGGAAGCTTCATGGGCGCAGCCTCGGCAGCCAACACAAGACAGATGGAGATGATGAACCAGGGAAGAAACGGGATGTACGGCCAGAACGCCGGGAATTTCCAGGGAGGAATGCCAGGCGCCGGCCCCAATGCAGGAGGAGGCCAGAACGGGCCTGCCGGGCAGACCTGGACCTGCGCCTGCGGCAGCGTGAATACGGGAAAATTCTGTCCCGAATGCGGTTCTCCCAGACCTGCGCCCGCAGCCTGGACCTGTGCCTGCGGCGCTGTGAACACGGGGAAATTCTGCTCTGAGTGCGGAAGACCAAGACAGTAGAGACGGAGGATGAGAGCATATGGCGCTGATGTCTTATAAATGTCCCAACTGCGGCGGCGGCCTGGTCTTTGATCCGGATTCCCAGAAATTCCAATGTGAATACTGCCTTTCAGAGTTCACAGAGGAGGAAATGAAGCGGATGGAGGAGGCGTCCGCTTCTCCCGCAGAGGAAGAGAAGGCTGTTTTGGAAGAGGAAGGGACGGCTCCCCAGGAAGGGGACTCGTCCCAGTCTCCGGAAACCGGGGAGGCGGCCGTTTACACCTGTCCCAGCTGCGGGGCCCAGATCGTCACGGACGCCACCACGGCGGCTTCCTTCTGCTATTACTGCCATAACCCGGTGGTCTTTTCCGGCCGCCTTTCGGGAGACCATATGCCGGACTTTGTCATCCCCTTTGCCATAGATAAAAAGGAGGCCACATCCCGCTTCTTAAGCTGGATCGGAAAAAAGAAGTTTGTGCCGGGGGATTTTTTCTCCAGGGACCAGATCGAAAAGCTGTCGGGGATCTACTTCCCTTACCTCATATACAGCTGCCAGGTGGACGGCCAGGCAGAGGCGGAAGCGGAAGAACAGCGCACCTGGGTCTCCGGCAGGACCCGGTACACAGAGCATAAAAGGTACCAGGTGGAACGGGCGGGCACACTGGAAGTTAAAAATTTAACAAGAAATGCTTTAAAAAAGAGCAATAAGGAGCTGGTGGAGGGAGTCCTGCCCTTTGATATGGAAAAGCTCCTGCCCTTCCAGATGGGGTATCTCTCCGGTTTCCAGGCGGAAAGGCGGGACATGGACGGGGAGAGCTTTGCAGACGAGGCGGAGCAGGAGGTAAAGCAGTATACCCTGGACCGGCTCCGGTCCTCCATGGATACATACAGCAGCGTGCGTATAAAAGATTCCTCCATGGAGATCCGGGATCCCCGGTGGCAGTACGCCCTTCTGCCGGTATGGGTCATGACCTATGGCCATAGGGCCGGAGGAAAAACGTACTATTTTGCCATGAACGGCCAGACCGGAAAGATCTGGGGACGGCTGCCGGTGGATAAAAGGAAGCTGGCGGGGCTGTTCTTCGGCGTATTTTTCCCGGTGTTTGCAGCGCTTATGATCGGAGGGTGGTTTCTGTGAGGATGAAAAAATGGATGGGAGTCCTGGGCATGGCGGCGTTTATGGCCGTTGGGATCCCTGGGAATGCCGGGAGCGGACTGAGTATGACCGCCCAGGCCGCGGGCTCCGGGGAGATGGCAGGAAACGTCAGGGTCTTTGACCAGGCGGATCTTTTTCTGGAGGAAGAGGAAAAAGAGCTCCAGCAGGCCATCGACGCCCTCCGGGAAAAGATGGATATGGATGCGGCGGTGGTGACCGCAGAGGAAAATCCCGGTTCTGCCCAGGCCTATGCGGACGATTTTTATGAGGCCCACGGCTTTGGTACGGGAAGCGGCCGCGACGGGGCGCTTCTCCTGATCGACATGGACAACCGGGAGCTGTGTATCTCCACGGAAGGGAAGATGGTGCGGTATCTGACGGACAGCCGGATCGAAGCGGTGCTGGACGACATGTACGGCTATGCCGCAGCCGGAGACTATTACCAGGCAGCCGGAGCGTTTGTGGAGGATCTGGAGGTCTGCTACGACAACGGGATCGCCGCGGACCAGTATAATTACGACCCGGAGACCGGAAAGATCAGCCGCTACCGGTCGGTGCGCTGGTATGAGGCCCTGTTTGCCCTGGCGGCTGCGGCTGCCTGCGGCGGCTTTGCCGTCCTGGGCGTTGTGAGAGAGTATAATATGCGGGATGAGGAAAGCCGGATGGAGGCCAATTTTAAGCTTTCCTACCGGAAGGACAGCGCCTTCCGTATGGGGAGCCGGGTGACGGATCTTCTGATCGGAAGCTATGTGACCCAGCAGGTCATCGCCTCCCAGGACCACCGCAGCAGCGGAAGGAGCGGCGGAGGCAGGAGCCTTTCCTCCGGCGGCCGCAGCACCACCCACCGGTCCTCCAGCGGAAGAAGCCATGGAGGCGGGAGCAGAAAATTTTAAAAGCAGGAAAGAGAGGAACAGGGATATGACGATCATGGTAATGGACGGCCAGGGCGGCCGCATGGGAAAAAGCGTGGTGGAGCAGATCCGGAAACGGTTTCCGGAGGACGAGATCCTGGCCATCGGAACCAACAGTATCGCTACTGCCGCCATGCTGAAGGCCGGGGCGGACGCCGGAGCCACAGGAGAGAACCCGGCCATTGTGGGGAGCCGGAGGGCGGATATCATCATCGGGCCCATGGGCATCGTCATCGCCGATTCCCTGATGGGGGAGATCACGCCGAACATGGCAGTGGCCCTGGGCCAGAGCCAGGCGAAAAAGGTGCTGATCCCGGTGAACCGGTGCCAGCATTTTGTGGTGGGCTGCCAGGATCTGCCCCTGGGCGATTATGTAAAGCTGGTGGTAGAGCAGGTGGAGGCCATTAAGCGGGGAGACTGCTAAGGGGCTTTATCCCTCCGGCTCCCGCTGGTCATAGACCCGTTCCCATTCCTTTGTCCCCTCCACCTTTGCCACCTGGCTCTGGTTCATCCGCAGGAATTTTACCAGCTCATAGCAATCGATCCAGATCTCGTTGTTCCCTTCCTTCTGGGACTCGTCGAAGATCAGCTGGAGGCCGAAATGGAGATGGGGCGTGTCGATGTTGTTGGTGTTTTCCGTGGAGCTGTATCCGGTGCGGCCCAGATAGCCGATCACATCTCCGGCAGTGACCACGCTGCCTTCTGAGAGACAGCTCTGGTAGGGATAATTTTTTCTCAGATGGGCGTAGTAATAATACCGTTTTTTATCGAAGCTGCGGATGCCGATGCGCCAGCCGCCGTACTGGTTCCAGCCCAGGGCCTCCACGGTGCCGGATTCCACGGCGATGATGGGAGTTCCCACCTGGCCCATCATATCATGGCCCAGATGGCGGCGCTTGTAGCCGTAGGAGCGGGAAACGCCGAAGTCGTCATAGTCGCTGTATGGGAAGTCTCTGGCGATGGGGGAAAAGGCCTTGAGCCCGTATTTTGTGACCCAGGTCCCGGATCCAGTCTCTTCCGTGGAAGCCTGCTCCGGTCCGGCTGTTTCTGACGCGGCCTCTTCCGGTCCTGCCTCCTGATCAAAATATCCCACCATGCCGCCCAGGACTGCGCCGTAGGCTTCTTTATAATAGGGATAATATTTCAGGCCCTCTGCCAGCGTATCCATGGATGTGCCGTTTTTTAAGGCTTCGGCCAGGGAATCCAGATCGGCCTGGCGGAACCTGGAAAAATCGCCGCCGTACCGCGCGCCTAAAAATGCCAGGAGCTGGATCCAGTCCAGGTGGACCGGAGCCTGACAGGTGTTGATATCCAGGCGGAAGGCCTTTTCCATGACCTCTGCCGGGACGGTGAAATCCACCCAGCGGATGAAGTCCTTTTCCTTTTCTTCCCCAGGGGGCGCGCTGTCGTCCTGTTCTGAAAGGAAATACGTCTCCGAGGCTGCTTCCCGGCTTTTTAAGCCCAGGGAAAGGGTGAGAAAGGACAGGACCAGAAGCTGTATCACGATGATGACAGACGCTTTTGTTATATGGAACGGTTTCATGGCATACACTCTCCTCCAGGGATTTGCGGGGCAGAGTTCCCGGCCCTGATGCAGAACGGGAGGGAACGCCCCGCAGACATTATATGGGGACAGGCCGGAGAATATGCCGGTTGTCAGGAAAAATGAATTGTGCTATGATAGGGCGTAGCAGGAGGAACCGGCGGCAGGAACGCGGGACTCCCGGAAAGGACGGAAGGAACAATGAAAAAACTGGAAGATTATGTGATCAGCATCCCGGATTTTCCCAGTCCCGGGATCATTTTCAGGGATGTGACATCCATTTTACAGGATGGAGAGGGCCTTCATCTGGCCATTGACCAGCTCCTGGAAATGGTAAAGGATGTGGATTTTGATGTGATCGTGGGAGCCGAGTCCCGTGGCTTTATTTTCGGGATGCCCGTGGCTTATGAGCTCCACAAGCCCTTTATCCTGGCAAGAAAGCCGGGAAAGCTGCCGCGGGAGACGGTTTCTATGGATTATGAGCTGGAATACGGCACAGGGACCATCGAGATGCACGCAGATTCCATTAAACCCGGCCAGAAGGTGGTCATCATCGACGATCTGATCGCCACCGGAGGCACAGTGGAGGCCATTGCAAAGCTGGTGGAAAAGCTGGGCGGCCAGGTGGTGAAGATCTGCTTCATCATGGAGTTAGCGGGCCTCAAGGGCCGGGAAAAGCTGGCTGGCTATGATGTGGAATCAGCCATTATCTATGAAGGAAAATAACGTGTAAAAGCAGCGGGACGGGCTGGAGGAGCGCAGGAGGAAAGCGCCCCTGGCCCGTATTCTGTACCCATAAGGGACATCGTGGAAAGGAAGGATAAGGATGCGGGAGATCGTTTTTAAAATGGAACGGCCCGGCCTGGTGGAGGAGGGCCAGACCGTGGAGGTGAGCGAGTCGGTGTCGCCGGTGAACGTCAACTATATGATCGAGCCGGCGGTGGCCATGTCGGGGCTTTTTAAGTTCAATGAGCGGTTAAAAAGCCGCCAGGGCGTGGTAAAAAAGATCGTGGAAAACGACCGCGGCTTCTATGTGACTGTGGAATTTGACGAGTGATCCGGCCTTTTGTGGAACAGCAGCAAAAATAGAAGATATCCGGTGCAGACCAGCCCGATCTGGAGGACGGTGCCGAAAAAGGGAGGCAGGCTGCCGGGAAGGGGCAGCGGATCCGGGAACAGGGAGAAGATCCCCAGGGCTGACGCCAGGCAGAACGAGGGCTTTACGATCACCGCCCAGGCGTTGGGAGCATACCGGACCAGCCTTCTTAAGGAGTACAGATGAAGGAGGGAGAGGACCAGCTCTCCGGCCAGCATCCCCCAGAGGCAGGCCCGGATCCCGGCCCGGGGGATCCCGAAAAACACAAAGGCCAGGCGTACCAGCAGGGAGACCAGGTTGTGGAGAAAGGTAACGGAGGTCTTTCCCAGGCCGTTTAATACGCTCCCCATGGTGGTGGACAGATAAAGGAAGGGACAGAGCCAGGCCAGGATGGAGATGAAGCTTCCGGCCTCGGCGCTCTTAAACACCTGGAGTCCCAGGGAATCTCCAAAGGATGTGAAGATCCCGATGCACAGGATCCCCATATAGGAGCTGTACCGGAAGGACAGGGCGATATTTTTCAGGATCCCGGAGCGGTTTCCCAGGGACTGGTGACGGGCCACCGAAGGCAGGAGGACCACTGCCAGAGAGTTTATGATGGCCGAGGGGAACATGACAAAGGGCAGGGCCATTCCTGTGAGGACACCATAGACGCTTAAGGCCTGGGACCGGGAAAGGCCGGAAAGCTCTAGGCGGACGGGGATCAGAATGGCCTCCAGGCTCTGGAGAAGGTTCATGACCAGCCGGTTGCCCATGAGGGGCAGGGCCATGGCCAGGAGCGGGGCTGCGGCTGTGAGGACAGAAGAGGGGGCGGGGCGTCCGGAAACGGATGGCCCGTCTTTTTTCCTGTTTCCAAAAAGAAGAAAGGAAAGCAGCGTAAAAAGGGCGGAGCCGGCCTCCCCGGCCACCAGGCCGGCCACAGCCGCCAGGACCGTCACCGGCCTCCCCTGTTCCTCCCAGATCCTGGCAATGAGAAAGACGGTGAAGATGCGGATGCACTGCTCCACCATCTGGGAAAGGGCCGGGACCTGTACCTTTTCTTTTCCGTAATACCAGCCGCATAAGCAGGCATGGACGGACGTGCACGGAATGGCCAGGGCCATGGCCGGGAGCAGGGGCGCGCACCGGGGCTCCATCAGCACCTGGGACGCCAGGAAGCCGGAGAAGCGGATGATGACGGCAGCCAGTCCCAGGGCCAGTGAAAAGGAGATGATAAATCCGGCAAGGAGAGTCCTTCCAGCCCGGTCCCGGTCGGCAGCGGTGAAACGGGAGATGGCCGTCTGGATGGAACCGGCGCAGATGGAAAAACAGATGCCGTAGATGGGAAAGACCATCTGGTAAACGCCCAGGCCCTCGGCTCCGATGGTGCGGGACAGGAAGATACGGTAAAAGAATCCCAGGATCCTGGAGGCAATGCCGGTCAGGGTAAGGAGGAGGGCTCCGGCCGCCAGGGTATGGTTTTTGAAATAAGAGTGCATGGGGCGCTCCGCGAGGAGAAGATTTGCCACAGTATATGTGAAAATGATTCTCGATATTATTATTTTTTTCTTAAATCTGCCAATATCAGTTGAAAAAACCAGAGAGTATCATATATAATGTAGGATAGCCTCCGGAAACGGGGGCAGAAATAAAAAATATAGAGTAGATGAGGCTTTTAACCTGTATTTACGGAAAGGCGGATTTATGAAGAAGGTAATTTATCTTGACAACGCAGCCACCACCCGGGTGCGCCCGGAGGTCGTGGAGGCGATGCTCCCGTATTTTACGGAGCACTATGGAAATCCCTCTTCGGTGTACGATTTTTCCACACCGTGCAAAAAGGCAATGGCCCACACAAGAGAAGTGATCGCAGGATCCCTGGGTGCCAGTGAAAATGAGATCTATTTCACCAACGGCGGCACCGAAGCCGATAACTGGGCGTTAAAGGCGGCGGCTGAGGCCTACGCTTCCAAGGGGAAACACATTATCACAACACAGATCGAGCACCATGCTGTCCTCCACACCGGCCAGTATCTGGAAAAGCTGGGATATGAGGTAACGTATCTTCCGGTGGATGAGAACGGAGTTGTCAGCGTGGACGCGTTAAAAAAGGCGGTCCGTCCGGATACGATCCTGATCTCCGTGATGTTCGCCAATAATGAGATCGGTACCATCGAGCCCATCCGGGAGATCGGCGAAGTGGCAAAGGAGCACGGCATCCTGTTCCATACGGACGCGGTCCAGGCCTACTGCCACGAGCCCATCAACGTGGATGAGCTTCATATCGACATGCTCAGCGCCAGCGCCCACAAGTTCAACGGCCCCAAGGGCGTGGGCTTCCTTTATATCCGGAAGGGGCTGAAGCTTCGATCCTTTATCCACGGCGGCGCACAGGAGAGAAAGCGCCGGGCCGGTACGGAAAACGTGCCGGGGATCGTGGGGCTTGGAAAGGCTGTGGAGCTTTCCCTGGCTTCCATGGAAGAAAATAAGAAAAAAGAGACAGAGCTCCGGGATCATCTGATCCATAGGGTCATGACGGAGATCCCTTATGTACGGCTCAACGGCCACCCGTCCCAGAGACTGTCCAACAATGCCAACTTTTCGTTCCAGTTTATTGAAGGAGAATCTCTTCTGATCATGTTAGACATGGCCGGGATCTGCGGCTCCTCCGGTTCGGCATGCACCTCCGGGTCCCTGGATCCGTCCCATGTGCTTTTAGCCATCGGACTGCCCCATGAGATCGCCCACGGCTCCCTCCGTCTGACCTTAGGGGAAGAGACCACCATGGAGGATATCGACTATACGGTGGACCAGCTGAAACGGATCGTGGAGCGGCTCCGCTCCATGTCACCCCTTTACGAGGACTTTGTAAAGAGCAGAGAAAAGAAGGAAAATCAGTAAAACAGGAGAGAAAAGGAGAAAATATATGTATTCAGATAAAGTAATGGACCATTTTGAGCACCCGAGAAACGTGGGAGAGATCGAAAACGCCAGCGGCGTGGGAACTGTGGGAAATGCCAAATGCGGAGATATCATGCGGATCTACTTAGATATCGACGATGCGACCCATATGATCCGGGACTGCAAATTCAAGACCTTTGGCTGCGGTGCGGCTGTGGCCACCAGCAGCATGGCCACCGAAATGGTAAAGGGAAAGACCATTGAGGAGGCCATGCAGGTGACCAATAAGGCGGTGATGGAGGCTCTGGACGGTCTTCCGCCGGTGAAGGTACACTGCTCCCTGCTGGCAGAGGAGGCGATCCATGCGGCCCTGTGGGATTATGCGGAGAAGCATGACATTAAGATCCAGGGTCTGGAAAAGCCCAAGTCTGATATCAGCGAGCACGATGAGGACGAGGAATATTAAGGAATGGGAAAAAAGGTAGTAGTAGGCATGTCCGGCGGCGTCGATTCTTCGGTCGCCGCCTGCCTTTTAAAGAAGCAGGGCTACGATGTGATCGGAGTGACCATGCAGATCTGGCAGGATGAGGATCCGGAGGAGACAGCGGAAAACGGGGGCTGCTGCGGCCTGACCGCCGTGGAGGACGCCCGGAAGGTGGCCTGGAGCCTGGGGATCCCGTATTATGTGATGAATTTCCGGAAGGAATTCAAGGCTGCTGTGATGGATTACTTTGTGGATGAGTATCTTCACGGGAGGACGCCCAATCCATGCATTGCCTGCAACCGGTATGTGAAATGGGAGGCCCTTTTGTCCAGGAGCCTGGAGATCGGGGCGGATTATATCGCCACGGGCCATTATGCCCGGATCCTTAAGCTGCCCAACGGCCGGTACACGGTGAGAAATTCCGTGACGGCCCAGAAGGACCAGACGTATGCCCTTTATAACCTGACCCAGGACCAGCTTGCGCGGACTCTGATGCCGGTGGGAGACTTCACAAAAGAGGAGATCCGCCAGATGGCAGAGGACATGGGGCTTCCCGTGGCAAAGAAAAAGGACAGCATGGAGATATGCTTTATCCCGGATAACGACTACGCGGCCTTCATCGAGCGGTCAGCCGGAGAGGTGCCGGGAGCCGGAAACTTTGTGGATAAGGAAGGGAAGATCCTGGGACGTCACAAGGGGATCACCCATTATACGGTGGGGCAGAGAAAGGGACTGAACCTTTCCATGGGCCATCCCGTATTTGTCACCGGGATCCGTCCGGAAACCAACGAGGTGGTCATCGGGGAAGGGGACGATGTGTTTTCCGATTTCCTGGTCTGCGGCGGGCTCAACTGGATGGCGGAGGACGGCCTTCACGGTGAGGAGCGCCGGGTCATGGCCAAGATCCGTTACAGCCATAAGGGCGCGCCCTGTCTGATCCGGGAACGGGAGGACGGGACCGTGGAATGCCAGTTTGAAACGCCCCAGCGGGCCATCACCCCGGGACAGGCCGTGGTATTTTATGAAAATGATCATATATTCGGAGGAGGGACCATCCTGTGAAAGAACGTATAAAAGGGCGGAAACTCCTCCGCCTGTTTCTTGTGTGCGCCCTGGGGACGGCTCTTCTTTCCGGCTGCGGCGGCATGAACCGGTACCAGACCATGGAGCTGGAAACAGAAACGGAAGCGGCTTCCGGGACAGAGGATATGACCGTCATCACCATGGGAGAGACAGCGGCAGAAGAGGACGGGACAGAGGCCGGGGAGAGCAGCCCGGAGGAAGCGGCAGCAGCAGAACCGGAGACGGAAAAGTACCAGCCTGTGGATGAGACCGTGGTGGTAAAGGCGGACCTTTTAAATGTGAGAAAAGAGGACCGGGCCGACGCCAGGATCTACGTCCAGTTAAAGAATGGGGAAAAGCTCCGGCGGATTGGCTATAACGAAGAGTGGAGCCAGGTGGAGTATGACGGCAAGACCGCCTATGTGGCCTCGGATCTGGTAGAGGTATGGGTGGAGGAGACGGATGCCCCGGAAGCAGAACCCCAGACGGCAAAAGACAGTTCTGCGGAACCCCAGGCGGGGCCGGAGGGCGCACCCGGAAGCTCCGGGGAAGATCCCCAGCCGGCGGCGGACGGAGCCGGAGCGGTTCCGGCAGATGCATCCGGCCGGGCGGCTGAGGCCCAGGCAGAGGTGCCCTGGAATGGCCATACGGTGGCCATTGACGCCGGACACCAGGCCAAGCCCAATGCAGAAAAGGAGCCCATCGGCCCAGGCTCTGAAACCATGAAGGCCAAAATGCCCCAGGGCGGCGTGGGGGCCGTATCCGGCGTAAAGGAATATGAGCTGACCCTGACGCTGGCAAAAAAGCTGGAGAAGGAGCTGAAGGCCAGGGGCTACCATACGGTGATGATCCGTACCGGACATGACGTAAACTTAAGCAATTCCCAGCGGTCAGCCATGGCCAACGACAGTGAGGCGGAGATCTTCATCCGGCTCCATGCCAATTCCATGGAAAACTCCAGCGTATACGGTGCTCTGGGGATGTGCATGACGGCCCAGAACCCCTATAACGCGGAGCTCCACGACCAGAGCTACCGGCTGGCCAAGTCCATCATCGATAATATCTGTGCCCAGACGGGAACGAAAAACCGCGGCGTCCAGGAGGTGGACAATTCCGGCGAGATCAACTGGAGCCAGATCCCGGTGGCTGTGGTGGAAACGGGATTTTTAAGCAATCCCGACGAGGACCGGTGGCTTCAGGACGAAAGCTACCAGGATAAGCTGGTGGCCGGGATCGCGGCGGCTGTGGATTCGTATTTCGGGGGAGCTGCAGAATAAAAAATGAAAAAAATTCGATTTTCCACTACACAAAAGAAGAAATATCGTGTATAATAGGGAACAGCGGTCTGGAGCCCCCGGGCCGTCTGTTCCATAAGTATACGGAGACGTAGCGAAGCGGTCGTAACGCGGCGCACTCGAAATGCGTTTGCCGGCTAATACCCGGCACGTGGGTTCGAATCCCACCGTCTCCGCTGAAGCCCTTGAAGATCAAGGGCTTTTTTATTTGCAATATGGAAAAGCCTTCCCTAATTGGGATACATACCGGATGCTGTGTGCAGCTCCATGCCGTCTCCAATGAGGACTGCGGCAGCTGCCTGCCAGCTCCAGGCGATGGACTAAGGGGCAGACAGGCTGCCAGGGATGAAAGTTTATTCTGTACATACCTATACGGGGTATAGATGGCGCTTTTGGGCATAAAACGGTGCTTTTTTCTCCAATACCCAAAAAATCGGGAGATTTTGGGCATAGAAGGGAAGGTTTATGCGCTGCTGCCCAAAAATCTGGATCTTTAAGGAAAATCCGGCGGTTTTCCCCGGAATTTTGGGTATATCTGGAAAAAACTGCCGTATATGCCCAAAGCCCTGGGGCCAGGCCGCCGCCAGGGCCGGATGCTGAGAATTTCACGCTCCAGAACCGATCCCGACACAGCCATTATGTATCGGAAAACAGAACCTGCAAAAACAGCTATGACAGCCGCCAATCGGCACCGTCATAGCTGTTTTTCTAGGGTATCAGTCCAGGATCCGGAAGAAGTCCACGGTTCGCTGGATTTTTTTCATCAGTGTGTCGAACATCTGGGGAGTTAAGGACTGGGCTCCGTCGCAGAGAGCCTTCTCCGGATCATTATGGACCTCGATCATCAGACCATCGGCTCCGGCGGCAATGGCTGCCAGGGTCAGGGGCTCTACCATGAAGCGGATCCCGGATGCATGGCTGGGGTCCACGATCACTGGCAGATGGGTCTTCTGCTTTAACATGGGAATGGCGGAGATATCCAGGGTGTTTCTGGTGGAGGTCTCAAAGGTGCGGATCCCCCGCTCGCAGAGGATGACGTTTTCATTTCCTCCGGCCATGATGTACTCGGCGCTCATTAAAAGCTCGTCCAGGGTGTTGGCCAGGCCGCGCTTTAAAAGGATGGGCTTCCGGATCTTTCCCAGCTCCTTTAAAAGCTCGAAGTTCTGCATATTCCTGGCTCCCACCTGGATCACGTCCACATCTTCAAAAAGAGGAAGGTGCTCGGCGCTCATGATCTCTGTGACCACTGGGAGTCCCGTGGCTTTTTTGGCCTCCAGAAGAAGATCCAGGCCCTGCTCATGGAGTCCCTGGAAGGCATAGGGGGAAGTCCTGGGCTTGAAGGCCCCGCCCCGTAAAAGGCGGGCTCCGGAGCGCTTCACATCCTCGGCCACCTGGGTGATCTGCTCTCTGGTCTCGATGGAGCATGGACCGGCGATGACCTGGAAGTGCCCGCCGCCGATCTTCTGGCCGCAGACATCCACAACCGTATTTTCCGGGTGCATGGACCGGCTGGCCTTTTTATAGGGCTCCCGGATCCGGCGTACATCCTCTACCACGTCCATGGCCTTCAGCCAGTCCTCATGGATCGATGTGGTGTCGCCGATGAGGCCGATGAGGGAGGTCTGGGTTCCCTGGGAAAGATGGAGCTTAAAGCCCTTGTGTTCAAGCTCCTGCTTCAGGATTTCTACTTTCTCCGGATTGGCATTTTGTTTTAAGATAATGATCATATTCGTTTTCCTCCTGGTTGAAATTCCTATGACATGAAAAAACCGGCGTCTGCTGGGAATGCAAACACCGGCTCCTGGTTTTCGGAAATCTTTAAGAGAAATCGGGAGAGGTTTGTTTTCCGCAGCAAAAGCAGTCCGCGCTATAATAACCCGGAAAAGAATAGAAGAAATAATAAGAAGCGTTCCATGCGGTATTCTTCATGATCGGCTGCGTCCTTTCTGAAATCTCGTGTTCTGGAAACCATCATACAGCGGATGGCTCTTTTTGTCAACAGAAATTTTAATCATTTAAAGCGTAACGGTTTCAAGTGAGAGAAATCGTGCTGGAAATAACATCCACACACTTCTGGATCCCCAGCCGTCCGCTGTTTAAGCAAAGATCGTAATTCTTCGGCTTTCCCCATTCATTGCCGCTGTAATACTGGTAGTAATCCCGGCGCTTCTGGTCGATGGTACGGATCCTTGCTTCCATTTTTTTTACATCCACGGTCTCATCCTGTTCCAGGGAGAGCAGCCGTTCCACCCGCTTTTTTAAGCTGGAGCAGATGAACACGGAGAACGAGTCTTCCACGATCACGTCCGAGCAGCGTCCGATGATGACACAGGGGCCCAGACTGGCCATTTTTTTGATGATCCGGGACTGGATCACAAAGAGCTGGTCAGAAACGGGCACCTCATAGGTGGAAGAGAAGGGATCGATCACAGCGTACTGGTAGTCGATCCGTTCTTTATGGCCGATCACTTCATCATTGGCATGGAAGATTTCCTCAGAGATATTGCTGTCTTCGGCGGCCATGGAGATGATCTCTTTATCATAAAAAGGAATCCCCAGCTTTTTTGCAAGGCGGTAGCCGATCTCCCGTCCGCCGCTGCCGAATTCCCGGCTGATGGATATGACTTTGCTCATAATTTTGCCTCCCTTTTTGATATAGTATCCCTATCATACCATACTTTCTGCCAATTTCCAACAATTCTCTTTTTTTTCCAGAGGTATTCGTGTATCATAGGAGGAAAAACAGGAGGTGTACTATGACTCTGACCCAGCTTCGCTATGTGATCGCCGCCGCCGACACAGGCTCCATGAACGAGGCGGCAAAAAAGCTCTTTATTTCCCAGCCCAGTCTGTCCCAGGCCCTCAGAGAGCTGGAAAAGGAGATCGGGATCGAGATATTTTTAAGAAATAACCGGGGCGTGATCCTGACAGAGGAGGGCAAAGAGTTCCTGGGATACGCAAGGCAGGTGACAGAGCAGTATGAGCTGATGGAGTCCCGGTACGTGGAAAAGAAGGACGTGAAGAAGAAATTTGCCGTCAGCATGCAGCATTATACCTTTGCGGTCAGTGCCTTCATCGGGATGGTGAAGCAGTTTGGCATGGAGGAATACGAGTTTGCAGTGCGGGAGACCACTACCTATGAAGTGATCGAGGATGTGAAAAACTTCCGGAGCGAGATCGGGATCCTTTATGTCAATGAATTCAATAAGCGGGTGCTTTATAAGCTGTTTTCCACTATGGATCTGGAATTTGAGCTGCTGATGGACTGCGGCGTATATGTATATATGTGGAAGGGCCATCCCCTGGCTGGGAGAACGAGGATCTCCATGGAGGACCTGGAGCCGTATCCCTGCCTTTCCTTTGAGCAGGGCCAGTATAATTCCTTCTATTTTGCGGAGGAGGTCCTCAGTACCTATGATTACAAACGCTCCATTAAGGTCAGCGACCGGGCCACCATTTTAAACCTGATGGTGGGTCTCTGCGGCTATACCCTTTGCTCCGGCATCATCTGTGAGGAGCTCAACGGCTCCGATTACTGTGCAGTCCTTCTGGAAGGAGAGGAGACCATGACCATCGGATATCTGAAACGGAAGGGGGCAGCCTTAAGTCCCCTGGGGCAGAAATATCTGGAGGAGCTGGAGAAGGTCCTGGTATAGAACAACTTGATATAGGAAAAACCTTTAACAAGACGTATTTTTTCTATATTAGACAGGGACGCATTTTTGTGATAGCATACCTTCATTACAGAAAATGACTAAAGGCAGGCAGAAGATATGAAGATCACAGAAATCTTATCCCAGGAAAAACCAGTTCTTTCCTTTGAAGTGTTCCCTCCCAAAAAAGAGAGCGCATATGAGACCGTGGAGCAGGCGGCGGTGGAGATCGCCAGGCTTTCCCCGTCGTTTATGAGCGTCACCTATGGGGCCGGCGGCGGCACCAGCCAGTATACGGCGGACCTGGCGGCCTGCCTGGCGAAAAAATACGGAGTCACGTCCATGGCCCATCTGACCTGTGTTTCCTCCACCAGGGAGCATGTGATGGGCGTGGTGGAACGGCTCAGGGAAAACGGGATCGAAAACATCCTGGCGCTCCGGGGGGATATCCCTTCGGACGGTCATGTGGAAAAGGATTACAGCCACGCCAGTGACCTGGCGGCAGAGCTGGCGGCCATGGGAGATTTCTGCATCGGCGGCGCCTGCTATCCAGAGGGCCATCCCGAATCGAAGAATAAAGCAGAGGACATCCGGTATCTGAAGGAAAAGGTGGACGCAGGCTGCAGCTTCCTGACGACCCAGATGTTTTTTGACAACGATCTGTTCTACAACTTCCTTTACAGGATCCGGGAGGCTGGGATCGCCGTGCCGGTGGTGGCCGGGATCATGCCGGTAACAAACGCAAAGCAGATGAAACGGATCCTCAGCATGTCCGGAACGGTCCTTCCCACCCGTTTTAAAATGCTGTTAGACAGGTTCGGGGACGATCCGGCGGCCATGAAGCAGGCGGGCGTCGCCTATGCCGTATCCCAGATCATCGATCTGGTGGCCAACGGGATCCATGCCATCCATATCTATTCCATGAACAAGCCGGATGTGGCGGAGCAGATCAAGAGCAGCTTATCGGAGATCCTGGTATGATGGAGGACGGGGTCCGCAGGAGCGAGGTGTTCCGGTATCTGGGATATGGGAACCGGGTCCCGGATGAGGAAACAGGAGAACTGGCAGAGGAATGTATAAAAGAGCTCCTGCGGGTATCAGAAGAGCGGATCTGTGTACGGGAGTTTCCGGTGACGGTGCGGGACGGGAGCCTGGACTGCGGCTGTTTCCAGACCTCCAGCAGAAGTCTTTTAAAGAACCTGGGCGGCTGCGCCCGGGTTCTTGTGATGGCGGCGACCCTGGGGACGGGAGTGGACCGGCTGCTCCTTAAGTACGGGAAGCTTTTTATGGCCAGGGCTGTGGTCATGCAGGCGGCAGCAGCGGCTCTGATCGAGGAGGTCTGTGACAGGAATTTTGAGTCCTGGCGAAAGGAATATGAGGAAAAGGGGCTTTACCTGCGGCCAAGATTTTCTCCGGGCTACGGAGATTTCCCGTTAAGCGTCCAGAAGGACCTTCTGGGAGGGCTGGAGGCCGGGAAGCGCCTGGGGATCACTCTGACAGAGGGAGGCCTTATGATGCCGTCCAAATCCGTGACGGCGGTGATCGGGATCAGTCCGGTGAAGGGCTTCTGCCGGACAGAGGGGTGCGAGGCATGTGAAAAAAAGGACTGTCCGTACAGGAGGAGCCTGGGACAGGGAAGGGAGACGTAAGGACAGATGGATATCAGGGATGAACTGAAGCGGAGGCGGATCTTTTTTGACGGAGGCATGGGGAGCATGCTCCAGGAGCGGGGACTTCTGCCGGGAGAGCTGCCGGAGACATGGAATCTTTCTCATCCGGAGGCCGTGAAGGAGATCCACCTGGAATACTTAAGGGCCGGGGCCGATGTGGTGACAGCCAATACCTTTGGGGCCAACGGGTTCAAATATAAGAAAGACGAAGGATACAGCCTGGGATCCATTGTAACGGCGGGCGTTTCCCTGGCAAAGGAGGCTGTAAAGGAGGCCGGGCATGGATATGCGGCCCTGGATCTGGGGCCCACGGGGCGGCTTCTGGCCCCCTGCGGGGATCTGGATTTCGAGGATGCATGTAAGGCGTATAAAGAGGTGGTGGAGGCTGGAGTCCGGGCAGGAGCCGACCTGATCGTCATTGAGACCATGGGAGACAGCTATGAGTTAAAGGCAGCGGTGCTGGCAGCCAAGGAGGTCTCATCCCTTCCGGTGTTCGCCACAGTGACTCTGGACGAAAAGGGGAAAATGCTCACGGGAGGAACGGTGGAAACGGCGGCCGCCCTCCTGGAGGGGCTGGGAGCGGACGTCATAGGCCTGAACTGTGGTCTGGGTCCGGTCCAGCTGCTGCCGTTCATGAAGCATTTAAGGAGCGTCTCATCCCTTCCTTTGATGGTAAATCCCAATGCCGGCCTTCCCAGGAGCGAGAACGGGCGGACCGTGTATGACATCGATGCCTGCGGCTTTGCCCAGGCCATGAAGGCCATGGCGGAATGCGGAGTTTCGGTCCTTGGCGGCTGCTGCGGGACCACGCCGGAGCATATCCGGAGACTTAGGGAGGCCTGCGGTCCGCTTCCTCTGCTTCCGGTGGAAAAAAAGGACCGGACGGTGGTCTCCTCTTACGGGCAGGCGGTGATCCTGGGCGAAAGGCCTGTGATCATCGGAGAGCGGATCAACCCCACGGGAAAACCCAGGCTTAAGCAGGCCCTGAAGGACCGGGATATGGCGTATATCCTGAACATGGCCGCCTCCCAGGAGGAGAATGGGGCGGATATCCTGGACGTGAACGTGGGACTTCCCGGCCTCGATGAGACGGCAGTGATGACAGAGACCGTAAGAGAGCTCCAGAGCGTAACAGATCTGCCGCTGCAGATCGATACCTCAGACGTAAAGGCCATGGAACAGGCCATGCGGATCTATAACGGAAAGCCTATGGTCAACTCTGTCAACGGAAAGAAGGAGGTCATGGAGGCGGTGTTCCCGCTGGTGCGGAAGTACGGAGGCGTGGTGGTGGCCCTGTGCCTGGATGAAAACGGGATCCCGGAAACGGCGGCCAGAAGGCTTGCAGTGGCGAAAAAGATTTACGAGACGGCGGCCTCCTACGGTATTGAGAAGAAGGATATCCTGGTGGATGCCTTGTGCATGGCTGTGAGCTCGGATAAGAACGGGGCCATGACCACCCTGGAGACTGTAAAACGGGTCAAGGAGGAGCTGGGAGGAAAAACCGTGCTGGGCGTGTCCAACATATCCTTTGGCCTTCCCATGAGAGAGCATATCAATTCTGCGTTCTTTCTGCTGGCGCTGGAAAACGGCCTGTCTGCGGCGATCATCAATCCTGGCCTCCCGGCCATGGCGGCCGCTTATAAGAGCTTTCTGGTCCTCCATGGGATGGATGAGAACTGCTCTGGCTACGTGGAAAAATACGGGCAGGAGGAGGCGGCCAGGAAGGCAGAACAGGAGGCCCGGAAGGAAGCGGCGGCTGGAATCCGGAAAAACGGATCCCAGGGAACTGGGGAAACTGAAAGTTCCGGAGGTCCCTATGGTCCGGCAGCGCTGGAAGGAGATCCGGCAGAGACTCCTTTAAAGCGCAGCATAAAGAAGGGGATGATCCAGGCGGCTGAAACGGCAGCCCGGAATGCCCTCCTTTCAGCAGATGCCCTGACCGTAATAAACCGGGAGATGATCCCGGCCCTGGACGAGGTGGGAAAGGGCTTTGAGGCCGGAACTGTGTTCCTTCCGCAGCTTTTAATGAGCGCAGAGGCTGCCCGGGCTGCCTTTGGGATCATGAAGGAAAAGATGACAAAAGACGGAGTGGAGCGGGAGAATCGGGGCGCGGTGATCCTGGCCACAGTCAAGGGAGATATCCACGATATCGGAAAAAACATCGTAAAGGTCCTGCTGGAAAATTATGGCTTCCAGGTGCTGGATCTGGGGCGGGACGTACCGCCGGAGGCCGTCGTTTCCGCCGCCGTAAGGGAGCAGGTGCCGGTGGTGGGCTTAAGCGCCCTCATGACCACCACAGTCCCGGCCATGGAGGAGACCATCCGGCTCTTACGGGACCAGGCCCCCTGGGTAAAGGTCATGGTGGGCGGCGCGGTCCTTACAAAGGAGTACGCTGAGTCCATCGGTGCAGACGGTTATTGCAAAGATGCCATGGCCTCCGTGGATTTTGCAGTCAAATATGTTAAATAAATATAAAAAAACTAAAGATAAGATAAAAAATATAAAGAAAAACCAATAAAAACAGGCGGTAATAAATTGACATCATTTGTGCAACATGGTATATTAGGTATGTAATCGATAAAATCTATACGGAAATGCATAGACATAGAAAAAATGTATCTGTGGGGTAGGATACAGGCAACGGTACGGTTCTTTGGCCGCCGGAAAATGCATTCCGCAGGGGGAGATTTTAAGATTTTATTGTGTACATATGTCCCCTATGGTCTGGAACTCCAGACCAGCAAAGCTGTAAGGATTCCGGTCCCTGACCGGGATCACATTATGCAATAATAGGAGGAAAAACTATGCAAGCATTAACTGACACCTTACTGCCTATCGTGAATACCATTAATGGATATCTGTCTGACTATATCCTGGTATTCCTTCTTATGGGAGCCGGCCTGTACTTCAGCTTTAAGACGAAATTCGTTCAGGTCCGCTGCTTTGGAGAAGGTATGAAGCGGGTATTCGGAAACCTGACTTTAAGCGGCAAGAAGCATGAGAGCGGAATGAGTTCCTTCCAGGCGCTGGCCACAGCCATCGCTGCCCAGGTTGGTACCGGTAATATCGTCGGCGCCTCTGGTGCGATCCTGACCGGCGGTCCCGGAGCTATTTTCTGGATGTGGATCATTGCGTTCTTCGGCATGGCGACCATTTATGCCGAGGCAGTTTTAGCCCAGAAGACACGTGTGAAAAATGAAGACGGACAGTATCTTGGCGGACCTGTTTACTACATCCGCACTGCTTTCCAGGGCAGCCTTGGAAAATTCCTGGCAGCCTTCTTCGCCATTGCCATCATCCTGGCTCTGGGCTTTACCGGCTGTATGGTACAGTCCAACTCCATCGGCTCTACTTTCAGCACAGCCTTTGGTGTTCCGTCCTGGATCGTTGGTATCATTTTAGTAGCAGTATGTGGATTTATTTTCGTTGGCGGCGTTCAGCGTCTTGCTTCCGTTACGGAGAAGCTGGTTCCCATCATGGCAGCTGTATTCCTTCTGGGCGGCGTTGTTGTCCTGATCGCAAGGATCCAGTATGTTCCGGCAACTTTTGGGATGATCTTCAAATATGCCTTCCAGCCCCAGGCCATCGTCGGCGGTGCTTTTGGTACTGCATTAAAGGCAGCCATCAGCCAGGGTGCAAAGCGCGGCCTGTTCTCCAATGAGGCTGGTATGGGCTCCACACCCCACGCTCATGCTCTTGCAAATGTAAAAGAGCCTCACGAGCAGGGCTGTGTGGCTATGATCGGTGTTTTCATTGATACCTTCGTAGTTCTGACTTTAAACTCCCTGGTTGTTATCTGCACGCTTTACACTCCTGACGGCCCCTTAGCAGCAGGCTACACCGGAGAGATCGTAAATGTGCTTAACAACACGAACCTGGCCCAGACCGCCTTCGGCGTTGTGTTTGGCGCAGATCTGGGAGCGAAATTCGTGGCAGTCGCCCTGTTCTTCTTTGCGTTCTCCACGATCCTCGGATGGAATATGTTCGGTAAGGTAAATACGGAGTACCTGTTTGGCAAGAAGGGCGTGACCGTTTATACGATCATTTCTCTGATCTTCATCTTCCTGGGAACCACCACCTCTTCTGATCTGGTATGGGCTCTGTCCGATATGTTCAACCAGCTCATGGTTCTTCCCAACGTCATCGGTCTCGTTGGCTGTACAGCCCTCGTAGTATCCCTGACAAAATTCAAATAATAAGACTGGAAATCACCCCCGATATGAAAAAAGGCCTTTCGCTGTATGGTGCAGCGGGAGGCCTTTTTATGGGCTGGAAGTTACAGAGAAACCCAGGATGGGAGACGGGCTGGGAAGAACAGATGAAAAAACCCCTTATAGTTATTGGATCTTTCAACAACTATAAGAGGTCTGATACAGCAGATAACGGGAGTCGAACCCGCCTTTCCAGCTTGGGAAGCTAGCGTTCTACCGATGAACCATATCTGCAAAAAAGAAAAAGTGGAGCATATGGGATTCGAACCCACGACCTTTTGAATGCCATTCAAACGCGCTCCCAACTGCGCTAATGCCCCAGTGCCTATATACTACCACAAAAGGATCATTTACACAAGCCCTTTTTTGAAATTTTTTTGTTTTTTTGAATGATTCTTTCTATTTGACAGGGAAACTCCATCCGTCCTGGCGCATATGCTATCCTAACATTCTTTATTATGAGGCAGACATGGCACAAGGTTATCTGCAGGTAGATGTGGTTTCAGATACAAATAATTTTCCGGTCACAGATGCCAGCATCTCCATATCAAAGACAGAGACGCCGGAGGAGATTCTGGAGGAAGTGAGGACAGACAGCTCCGGCCAGACAGAAAATGTGGCTCTGGAAGCCCCTCCGGCGGAGCTTAGCCTGGCTCCGTCCGGGGAGAGGCCTTACGCAGAATATACGATCCGCATCACAGCGCCGGGATACGACCCGTTTTCCGTCGTAGTACTAGGAAAGTTCCGTCGTTTTCTTCTCGTCATTTTTTTATCTCTTTTCCTGCATCTCGATTTTTCCTTTATTTACAGCAAATTTTCAATGCCCTTTTGGGGCTTTTTTT
>NZ_JAOQJF010000018.1:0-35475 GCF_025567195.1 Alitiscatomonas aceti
TCACTGAAAAAGAAATCAACAATCTTTTTCAGAACTGTATCCTCCTGGACTCCTGAGTACTATGTTTTGAGAGAAACGACGGAAGTCAGGTATCACACTCAAGAAGCAATTGCAATAGTTTTATTTTTTTTTCGAACAGTTCATATCGTTGAGACTGCAGCTCGTCTCGTCCTCCCGGCTCACCCCGTTCATGTCGTTCAGAGTCTGCTCCTTCTCCTCTCCTCCCAGGCAGTTCATGTCGTTGATCCCGCAGGTCCTGTGATCCTGATCGGTCATCCCGTTCATGTTTCCCAGCCCCAGGTTCTTTTTCTCCATGGTCATAAGCCTCTCCTTTCTTCTGTCCCGGCTCCCTTCAGTCCACATTTTTTGTGGCCACCATGTCCACGCCGGTTCCTGCCACGTTTTTAAGGACCACGTCTCCGATATGGACCGGCGCCTGGACCGTCACATCCTTTAACGCTCTCATACAGTCAAAGATCTTCTCCTTCGGCACGTCCTCCTTCGTCTTTACAGACACCATATCTGCCGTTCCGTTGGAGACCTTCACGGTGGAGGTCACGATCCTGGTTGGGTTGGTCACTTCTTTTCTGGCGTACACGTCGCCCCGCTTGCAGGTATTTCCTGTGACCGAGACCACCTCTGCCCCTTCCATAGACACCGTAAGGGAGCATCCCAGGGGACAGCCGATACAGATCAGTTCCCGTCTCTCCATTTTCTACGCCTCCTCCACCTTAATTGTAATGGTTTTCAGTTCCGGATGCAAGAGAAGCTTTTCCTTTTCCAGCCGGATCTCTTCCATCTCTCCGGGAGCCATCACCGGCCGTTTCCGCCGGATCACCTGCTCCCCGTCAAAGTATACGCCGATGCAGCAGTTTTTATAAACGTTTCCCACACGGAACCGCACCACCTGGGTATCCTCCATCCGTTCAGGCGAGATCGTACAGGGAACCGTATACCGGACGCCTTCCACAGCGTTTATGACGATCTCCCTGGCATTTTCCTTCCGACCCTCTTTTATATAGGAAGCCGCATGTCTTCCGGCCGCCGCCGCCTCCTCTGACACAAAGTCCACCAGATCGTGGACATGGAGCACATTTCCGCAGGCGAACACACCTTCCACGCTGGTCTCCAGGCTCTCGTTGACCCTGGGGCCGGAGGTGACCCGGTTCATGGCCACGCCCATGCCGCCAGACAGCTCATTTTCCGGGATCAGTCCCACAGAAAGGAGCAGAGTATCACAGGAATAGTCCTCCTCTGTGCCGGGAATGGGCTTTCCGTTTTTGTCCACCTCTGCCAGGGTGATCCCCGTCAGCCGTTCCTTTCCCCGGATCTCCACCACCGTGTGGCTCAGCTTCAATGGGATCCCGTAATCGTTCAGGCACTGGACGATGTTCCTCTTAAGGCCGCCGGAATAAGGCATCAGCTCTGCCACCACCTTCACCTTTGCGCCCTCCAGGGTCATACGCCGGGCCATGATGAGTCCGATATCGCCGGATCCTAAGATCACCACCTCCCGGCCAGGCATGAAGCCTTCCATATTGACCAGCCGCTGGGCCGTTCCCGCAGAGTAGATACCAGCCGGACGATAGCCGGGGATATTGAGTGCGCCTCTGGATCTTTCCCGGCAGCCCATGGCCAGGATCACAGCCCTGGCTTTGATCTCAAACAGACCTTCCTCCCGGTTCATGGCCGTCACTGCCTTCTGGGGACTGATCTCCATGACCATGGTGTTCAGCTTATATTCGATCTTCCGTTCCCGGACCCTTTCAATGAACCTGGCCGCATATTCCGGTCCTGTCAGCTCCTCCTTGAAGGTATGGAGTCCGAAGCCGTTATGGATGCACTGGTTCAGGATCCCGCCCAGCTCCCGGTCCCGTTCCAGGATCAGGATGCTGTCGATGCCGCTGTCCTT
This sequence comes from Alitiscatomonas aceti, assembly GCF_025567195.1. NCBI lineage: Bacteria > Bacillati > Bacillota > Clostridia > Lachnospirales > Lachnospiraceae > Alitiscatomonas > Alitiscatomonas aceti. The sequence continues at coordinate 1,913 of NZ_JAOQJF010000018.1, forward strand.
TGCCGCCGCTGCTGCCGCAAGCCCCGCGGGGCCGCCGCCGACGATGACCAGATCGTATTCTCTCATCTTAAGCATCCTCCTTTCCAAGGGTATCTTTACTGGTTCCCACAAGGAGTCTGGACTCCCCGCCGGATTTTGTGATCTCCGTCATGGGAATGCCAAGCTCTCTGTGGAGCAGCTCCATGGTCCTGGGCGTACAGAAGCCCGCCTGGCACCGTCCCATGCCGGCCCTGGTCCTTCTCTTGACCCCGTCCAGGGATCTGGCTCCCAGGGGCCTGTGGATGGCATCCAGGATCTCGCCCTCCGTGACCATCTCGCACCGGCAGATGATGTTTCCGTAAGCCGGATTTTCTTTAATGAGCGCTGCCCGCTCTTCCTTTGAAAGTGTATCCGGGTCCAGGATCCCCTTTCTGACGCCGTTAAAGTCCGGATTTTCCGGAAGGTGTAAGATCCCCTCTACGATCTCCGCCACCATTTTCCCAATGGCCGGGGAGCTGGTAAGGCCTGGGGATTCGATCCCGGCGCAGTCCACAAAGCCCGGCGCTCCGGGAAGCTCCCGGATGATGAATTCGTGGCCGTCCTCATGGGCCCGGAGACCGGCAAAGGAGGTGATCACCTGCCGCATGGGAAGATCCTTCACATTCATCCCCGCCTTCTGGATCACCTGATCCAGCCCCTCTCTGGTGGTGGCGGTGGCTTCCTTATCCCCGATGTCAATGGCCGTGGGACCGACGATGAGGTTCCCATGGACCGTGGGCGACACCAGAACGCCTTTTCCGTATTTCCCCGGCAGGGCGAAGATCGTGCGGTTCACATGGGCTCCGGCGCTCTTGTCCAGGAGACAGTAATCTCCACGGCGCGGAGTGATATGGATCTTCTCCTCACAGACCATATTATGCAGCTCATCTGCATAAACTCCCGCCGCATTGACCACGGTCCTGGTTTCCACATCGCCTTTATTTGTGTGGACCAGCCATCCCTCTTCTGTCCTGGTAAAGCCGGTGACCGTTGTATTGAACCGGAATTCCACGCCGTTGGTGCAGGCGTTCTCCGCCATAGCGATATTTAATAAGAAGGGACAGACGATCCCGGCTGTGGGAGCATAAAGCACCGCCTCAGTCTGGTCCGAAAGGTTTGGCTCCATCTCCCGGATCCGTTCCTTATCGGTAATGATCTCCAGCCCCGGAACGCCGTTTCTTACGCCTCTCTCATACAGGGCTTGAAGATCCGGGAGCATCTCCCGGTCCAGACATACCACAAAGGAGCCGCAGGGACGGAACGGAAAATCCAGCTCTCTGGAAAGCTCCGCCATCATGCGGTTTCCCTCCACGTTGAGCTTCGCCATCAGGGAGCCCTCCGGAGCGTCATACCCCGCGTGGACGATGGCGCTGTTGGCCTTGGAGGTGCCGCAGCACACATCCTCTTCTTTTTCAAGGACGCAGATCCTTCCCTTATACCGGGACAGCTCCCTGGCTGCCGCCGCTCCGGATACGCCTGCGCCGATAATGATCACATCATACATGACTTCTCATCTCCTAAACGAGCAGAGCAAACAAAACATGTCTCCATGCTTTATTTGCTCTGCTCTTATCTCTGCAAATCTATCTTTTATTTTTGTAAGCCGGCTTCCGTGGGCTGCTGAAGATGATCTCCTGCAGCAGCCCCATCCGCACAGCGGGAGAGCTTGCTGGACTTTTATGCCCACGGAATGACTCCGTATAACAGGACGGCTGCCACCGCTCCGATCACCGGTCCGAGGATGACCACCGGCGCGTAGCCCCAGTTGGAATCGCCTTTTCCCTTAATGGGAAGAACGGCGTGGGCCAGACGGGGTCCCAGGTCACGGGCCGGGTTGATGGCATAGCCTGTAAGTCCGCCTAAGGACATACCGATGGATACGATGATCCCGAATACCAGGAACTTGTCAAGTCCGGCTGCCAGTCCGGGAACCTGTGCGATCCCCTTGATGGCAAATACCAGAACGAAGGTTCCGATGGCTTCGCTTAAGATGTTGCGGCCCATATTGGGGACCGACGGGCTTGTGGAGAATACGCCGAGCTTCGTGGCCGCAGACTCTGTGGCGTCGAACTGGTCCTTAAACAGGGCGTATACCAGGCAGGCGCCCACGAAGGCACCGGCAAACTGTGCGATGATGTAGCCGGGTACCAGCCCCCAGGAAAGACTTCCGTCCACAGCAAGGGCAATGGTCAATGCCGGATTAAAGTGCGCGCCGGAGGCAGCGCCGAAGATAAAGGCCGGGATCATGACCGCAAGGCCCCAGGCAAAGGTGATCTGGATGGAACCGGCCCCCTTCATTCCGGATTTATTCAAGGTCACATTGGCGACAACGCCGTCGCCCAAAAGGATCAGGAGCATGGTCCCGATAAATTCTGCAATATATGCCATCATATTCTTCCGCCTCCATTCATTTATTTGGCCCAGCCAAAGGAATACTTCACTGCCTTATCCCAGCCGTCCACCATTTCCTTCCGCTTTTCGTCACAGATCGCAGGCTCAAAGGTACGGTCGATGGCCCAGTTCTTGATCACGTCCTCCTTGCTCTTCCAGTAGCCCACTGCCAGGCCCGCCAGGTATGCGGCGCCCATGGCCGTGGTCTCAATGCACTGGGGACGCTGTACCGGCGCATTGATGATATCTGACTGGGTCTGCATCAGATAATTGTTGGCGCTGGCTCCGCCGTCCACCTTAAGGGCTGCCAGGCGGATCCCGGAATCGGCCTCCATGGCCTTTAATACATCGTTGGTCTGGTAGCACAGGGAATCCAGTGTGGCACGGATGATATGGTACTTATTGACGCCGCGGGTAATGCCCACGATGGTGCCTCTGGCGTACTGGTCCCAGTGGGGAGCACCCAGGCCTGTGAAGGCAGGAACCACATAGCAGCCGTTGGTATCCTTTACCTTATTGGCCATATACTCAGAATCCGGTGAGGAATCGATGAGACGCATCTCATCGCGGAGCCACTGGATGGCTGCGCCCGCCACGAAGATGGAGCCCTCAAGGGCGTAATTCACCTTTCCATCCAGTCCCCAGGCAATGGTCGTTACCAGTCCGTTCTTAGAAAATACCGGCTTTTCTCCGGTGTTCATCAGCATGAAGCAGCCGGTGCCGTATGTATTCTTCGCTTCGCCGGGATTAAAACAGGTCTGGCCGAACAGAGCCGCCTGCTGGTCTCCTGCCGCGCCGCCGATGGGGATCGGGCCGCCGAAATACTGGGGATCGGATTCCCCATAAATGCAGCTGGACGGCTTTGCCTCCGGAAGCATACATTTCGGGATGTTTAATTCCTGTAAGATCTCGTCATCCCACTGTAAAGTGTTGATATTGAACAGCATGGTACGGGATGCGTTGGAATAGTCGGTCACATGGACTCTTCCCTTAGTCAGCTTCCAGATCAGCCATGTTTCCACGGTTCCGAATAACAGCTCGCCTTTTTCTGCCCGTTCTCTGACGCCCTCCACATTGTCCAGGATCCATTTTAATTTGGTTCCAGAGAAATATGCGTCGATCACCAGTCCCGTTTTGGCACGGAAGGTGTCCACCAGACCCTTTTCCTTTAAGGTATCGCAGTATTCTGAGGTCCTGCGGCACTGCCATACGATGGCGTGGTAGACCGGCTCTCCCGTATTTTTATCCCATACGATGGTGGTCTCGCGCTGATTGGTGATACCGATGGCCGCGATGTCCTCTGAGGATGCACCGATCTTGGACATTGCCTCCACGGCCACGCCCAGCTGGGTGGACCAGATCTCATTTGCATCGTGCTCGACCCATCCCGGCTTCGGGAAATACTGGGTAAATTCCTTCTGGGCCACACTGCAGATCTCGCCCTTTTCATTGAAAAGGATACACCGGTTGCTGGTGGTCCCCGCGTCAAATGCCATTACATACTTTGCCATAAAAATTCCTCCTTATATACCCTGGATACATACTCCCCGTATCTATCCGTTATCAATACCCTTTCCTGTATCCGCCTCCGGCGGACTCTTTCACCCCTATACGGACCAGACAGACTGGTTTGTGCTGGACACTGAGATCGCCCCGGCTGACAGAGCGGCCATCACGTCCTCCTTTTCCGAGATCAGCCCCCCGGCGATCACCGGAGCCTTTACGAGCCTTGCCACCCGGCGGATCACCTTGGGCATCAGCCCCGGAAGGATCTCGATGCTGTCGGGCCTTGCAAGTCCCATCTGTTTTTCAATATTTTCAAAGGCCATGGAATCCAGGACGAACACCCGGAGGGTCGTATAGAGATCCAGCTCCCTGGCCCGCTTGATGAGGGCAGGTTTTGTGGAAATGATCCCGTCGGCCCTGGTATTCTTTTTAATAAAGTCCACGGCCACTTCCTTTCCGCTGAGACCGCTTACAAGATCCATATGGACCATGGCGACCTTTCCGTGGGCCTTTAACTCCTCCACGATCCGGCAGATGCTGCAGACGTCTCCAAACAGGATAAATACGATTTTTATCTCTTCCCGTTCACAGCATTTCTTTACGCCGTCCATATCCTTTACGGCGGCGATCACTGGATTCGCATCCAGATAATCATAAAATTTCATTTCCATCGGACTCCCCCCGCTGTCTGCCGCTTCCGGCAGGTGATAAAAAAAGAGCATAGCAACCAACCCGGTTTTCTTACCGTTTGCACTATGCTCTCATCTCTCAGCACCTTTTTAACTTAAATTCATCATATCATATCGCACAAAAAATATCAATATGTTTTTCGCATTTTGCGCATATTTTACAATCCGTTCTTTTTTATGGACGTTTATAGGCATTTTCATTCATTTCCGTCCATTTTCTCTTTCCGTTTTTATGCATTCTGCCCCAAGTTCTTACGCGGATGTCCTGTGTTTCCTGCTCCGTCCCGACAGCCAGATAAAATAGGCCGCGCAGAGCAGGATCTGGACCGCCGAAGAGCAGGGCGTTGCCAGACCGATCTTAAAAAGCGTCACTCCGGCCATGCGGCTCATGAACCAGGACACAGGGATCCTCACACAGAAGGCTCCCACGATCCCCTGGACCATAACGAAAAAGGTCTTACCGCATCCATTGAAATATCCCACAAAGCAGAACAGGAACGACGTAAGGATACAGTCGATGGCGTATGCCTTTAGATAATCGGCAGCCGCAGCCACCACCTGCGGGTCCCTGGCAAAGATCCCCGCCATGGCATCTCCGTGGAAAAACGAAAAATAAAAGAGGGTCACCCCGGCCATAAGGGAGGTTCCGATCCCGTAAAGCAGGGCACGTTTCGCCCGCTCCGGCTTCCCCGCCCCCATATTCTGGGCCACAAAGGCTGACATAGACTGCATGTAGGCCGACGCCACCAGCATGATGAAGGCGCAGAGCTTTTCTGCCACACCAACGCCGGCCGAGGCGATAACGCCCATGGAATTGACAATGGCCAGGATCACCAGAAAGGAAATGCTGACCAGCAGATCCTGGAGGGCAATGGGCGTTCCCAGAGCCAGGATCTTTCCCACCAGCCGTCTCTCAAACCGCAGGTTCTTTTTTCCAATGGTAAAGGGCAGGGTCCTCCTCCGGATCACTGCCAGGGACAAAAGGACGCCGGCCGCCTGGGCTGCCACTGTGGCCAGGGCTGCTCCGGCTGCCCCCATGTGAAAGCCGGCCACCAGGAGAAGGTCTCCTCCGATGTTAAAGACGCAGGCGGCGGCCACGGTAAATAAAGGCATCCTGGAATCCCCTATGCCGCGGAAAATGCTGCCCAGGACATTGTAGGCGATGATGAACACGGCCCCGGCGGAGCAGATCCGGATATAATCCACGGTCTGGGAAAAGGCCTCATCCGGCGCATGCATAAGCCCTGCCAGAAAGCCTGCTCCCAGGATCATTAAGACCGTAAGGACTGCCGCCAGGACTCCAAAGAGGCAGATCCCGCTCCCGATCACATCCCCAGCCTGCTCCGGCCTCTTTTCCCCGATCTTCTGGCCCACCAGGATCGTGATCCCCATGGCCAGTCCCGTGATCAGTGACGTTACCGTCTGCATGATCTGGCTGCCGGTGGAGACCGCCGACACGTCTGTGGGCGCTCCGAACTGCCCCACCACCATCAGATCCACCGCGCCGTACATGGCCTGTAGAAACAGAGCTGCCAGCACCGGCAAGGCAAACCTCAAAAGCCTGGAAAGGATCCTCCCCTCTGTAAAATCTGCTGTTTTTTCCATTGTATCTTCCTCCTTGATCTTCTGCATCCCACCAGAGACCCCCAAACAAGAACCTTCCTATAACATAAAAAGCCGGATAAAATACCAGGCGGTCCCCTGGCATCTTATCCAGCTTTGTAAATGCGTTTACAAGCCCTCCGATGAACTGTTTCCAGTACAGCATTACGGTTTTTCTTTGTCAATCCGGCCAGACGTTCCGGCATTTCCCAGCCGTACCGTTTCCAGGTATTCCCTCAGCTCGCCGTCCGCATGGGACAGCAGATAATTTTTCCCGTTCCTCTGCTGGGATTTTAACCGCCCCTGCTCATCTGCGATCAGGCTTTCCACATAGTCCACCTCTTCCTTCAGATCCCTGGCTGAAAGGAGAAGACAGCCCTGGCCCCGGATGATCAGTTGCTCCAGGCCGTCTGAGGTGGCCACTGTGACCCGGTACCGGGGGCCGATCTTATGGGCCAGCTTTTCAATATACTGGTCTGCCGTTTCTGCTTCCTTTGTGTATACCACATGGATATTGTGATATTTTATGGCCTCTCCGGTGTTTCCTTCCACCTTATATGCGTCAAAGACCACGATCAGCGTACATTTTTTATATCCCTGGTAATTGCACAGAATGTCCATGAGCCGGTATCTGGCGCCGTCGATGTTCACCTTTGCCAGCTCGCTTAACTCCTCCCAGGCGAAAATAATGTTGTAGCCATCCACTAAAAGATACTCTTCCTCTGTGCCGGAGCCGGTGTCTGCCGCTCCAGTTCCCCGGCTGCTTTTCCGGTCCGCGCGGTCTGGCCCCCATGGCCCGGGACGGCTGCTGCCCGCCCTCCGGCCCCCGGCCGTTTTCTGGCCTGGGCCGTCTGTACTCTGGCCGCTGCCGGTTCCATGACCCGGGACGCCTGCACTCCGGCCTCCGGCCATTCTCTGGCCCAGGGCATTTCCCGGCGGATAGCTGCGCTTCGGTTCCCCGTAGGTACGCTTAAAAATCTCCTCCAGCTCCCTGTCCTCATAATACGACGCCGACAGCCTTCCGGCTCCTCCGCCAGTGCCTGCTGCGCTGCTCCGGCCTCCGCCTGCCCCGGCACCTGACCGTCCCTCCGGGACTCCGGCTCCGGAGCTTTCGTCCTCCCGTTCTTTCCGGTCCGGAAGATCCACACCGGCGGCCCTCCGTTTATCCAGAGGCGTCTGCACATGCATATGCTTTTTCACCTGATCCCAGGGCACCACCACTCCGGCTCCGTGGGAACAGAATACAGATCCTGCCGGATCTGCCAGATCCCCGTCAAAATCATAGCCCATGGCCTCCACCACCTCTTCCTGGTTATGGCAGGGCTCATATCCCTTGAGGCTTAAGGACAGCCGTCCCCTTCCCCTGGTATAATTGGTCACCTCCCGCTGATAATCCCGCATACAGGCAGCCGGAGCGCTCCCGGTCAGCACCGCCATGCCGTTTCCTGTTTCCGGCGCCTGGAATTTCCCATACATCCGGTCAATGTCTGCCATGGCCCGGCCCACCGACTCCTCCGGCACCTCGAGAATAAATTCATAATACGGCTCCAGCAAGCGGCATCCCGCCTCCTTAAGCCCCTGCCGCACAGCCCGGTAGGTGGCCTGACGGAAATCGCCGCCATCTGTGTGTTTAATATGGGCCCGGCCCGCCGTCAGAGTGATCCTCATATCCGTGATTTCTGAGCCAGTCAAAGTCCCCCGGTATTTTTTTTCTTCCAGGTGGGTCAGCACCAGTCGCTGCCAGTTCCGGTCCAGAAGATCCTCGCTGCAGTCACACCCCAGCACCAGGCCGCTTCCCGGCTCCAGAGGCTCCATCAGCAGATGGACCTCCGCATAATGGCGCAGCGGCTCAAAATGCCCCACTCCCTCCACTGGCCGCTGGATGGTTTCCTTATATACGATATTTCCAGTCCCGAAATCCACTTCCACGCCGAACCGTTCCAGGATCTGGCTTTTCAGGATCTCCATCTGCACCTGCCCCATGACCTGGGCCCGGATCTCTCCCAGAGTCTCATCCCAGACAATATGGAGCAGGGGATCCTCCTCCTCCAGAAGCCGGAGGTTTTTCAGCATTACATGGGCATCTGCCCCATCGGGAAGGATCACCTGGTAGGTAAGTACCGGCTCCAGAAGCGGGCTCTTCCCCGATCTCTCCACACCGAAGCCCTGTCCCGGGCGGGTATCTGATGGACCTGTGACCACGCAGATACAGCCCGCCTCCGCCTCGCTGGCCAACTCAAACTTTTCCCCCGAATAGATCCGGATCTGGTTGACCTTTTCCGTCTGCTCCTGATCCAGAAAGCTCTTTACCTTCAGGCTTCCTCCGGTGATCTTTAAATGGGTCAGCCGGTTTCCCTGGCTGTCCCGGGATATCTTAAAGACCCGCGCGCCGAATTCCCGGGAATACCCGGTCCCGGCGGTGAAGGTCTCAAATCCCTTTAAAAACTCCTCCACGCCCGTAAGCTTCAGGGCCGACCCGAAATAACACGGAAACAGCCGCCGCTCCTTCACAGCCCGGCGGACCGGGTCCACAGACAGGATCCCCCGCTCCAGATACTCCTCCAGAAGCTCCTCCCCGGCCATGGAGATCTCCTCAAAAATCTCCTCTCCGTTCTCTCTGTCTCCGCTGTACGAAAGAATCCCGTCCGTTCCAGCCGTCACTCCCGTAAAATCTGTTACCGCGCTGTCCAGACGGCGCTTTAATCCGGAAAGCAGCGCCTCCCGGTCTGTTCCCGGCTGGTCCATTTTATTGACGAACAGGAACACCGGGATCCTGTACCGCTTCAGAAGACGCCAAAGGGTCTCCGTATGGCCCTGGACGCCGTCCGCCCCGTTGATCACCAGGACCGCATAGTCCAGCACCTGCAGCGTCCGTTCCATCTCTGCCGAGAAATCCACATGGCCCGGCGTATCCAGAAGAGTCACCGCCGTATCTCCCAGTGTAAGCTCTGCCTGCTTGGAAAAGATCGTGATCCCCCTGGCCCGTTCCAGCTGATATGTATCCAGAAAAGCGTCCTTATTATCCACTCTCCCCAGCTTCCGTATGGTGCCGGTGGTATATAGGATGGCCTCGGAAAGGGTGGTCTTTCCCGCATCCACATGGGCCAACAGACCAGCACATATATGTTTTTTCGTTTTTTCAGGCTTCTGTTCGCCCATAAAAACGCCTCCCTTCTGATGGCATAATATTGAATTATACCACAAAAGGAGGCGTTGGTCGAGATGCTGTTGCACTCGGTTCAATATAAACTTATCGCATAGGAAGTTTAGGATAGATGTGAATGCTAACTTCTCCACCTGGTGTACGGTAAGCAGTGATCCGTTCCATAACAATCTTCCATAAACGATTCTTTTCTTCAACAGAAAGCTGTGGATAGCTGTCGAGAATGTGCTGTGTTGTCGGAATTATTTCTTTCTCTACATCATGAATATCTTTTTGAGCCCCCTGTTTTTTCAGCAACTCATTTTCAGCTGCCTGAACTTTATGTATTTCTCTGGTTAAGGTATCATTTCGCTTTGTAAACATTTCTATTGTATAAATACCCTTCTCCAGATATTCACATATCTTATCCTGCTGTAACTGAAGCTCTGTAAGTTGCTCTCTTACAATACTCAATGCCGTCTCCGTAGAGTCCGTTTGTGCTACCTTATCTTCCTTTATTTTAATAGTGTACTCACCCCACCATTGAGACATGGCTTTCACCACTTCTGCTTCAAGAAAATCACATTTTATAGTCCGACAATTACATCCACGAGTTGGACATCTGTACCATGGAGAAGTGTTTTGGGTCTTCGCCGGAACATTCCGCTTCATTACTGCTCCACACTTTTCACAAAAAAGAATTGTTGCAAATGGATTCATAAGTTTTTTATCCTTATGAACTGATGCGTGATTACGACTGCTCTGAACTGCTTTTACTCGATCCCACTGTTCCTGATCTATAATTGGCTCATGTAATCCTTCATACAACTCATAGTCTTTACTGGTAACTCTTTTCTTAGTAAGCATCCCGTCTTTAACTACTCGCTTTGTAGGTTCATGTTTCCAGCGGATCATTCCCAAATAAACTTCATTATTTAAGATATTTGTGATGGATGTTTGCCCCCATGTACCAGTTAGAGATGGAATGTTCATTTGATTCAGTTCATGGGCAATCGTATTGTAGCCAATTCCTTGTTTCCCATACATATCAAAAATCATCCGCACCACTTTTGCTTCTTTCGGTTCAATTCGCAGGCTATTCCCTTTCATACCAACCAGTTTATAGGCACGGTATCCATACGGAGCTACTGAACCAAGAAATTTGCCCTCAGAAGCTGATTGATTTCTTCCGCGAACCAAGCGCTTTGTGATGGTTTTCAATTCGTACCGGCTGAACATAAACTTCATATCAGTAAACTGTTCATCCGATTCATTCTGAAGATCATAGATCTTGGACGGTGTGATAATTTTACAATTATTCGTTTGAAGTACCTGCATGATATAACCGGATTCCAAGGATGACCCTCTGGAAAGACGCTCAATATCAATACAAATAACTCCTGCATACATTCCAGTATTGACCAGTTCCAGCAAACGAAGCATCTTAGGTCTGGACGACAAGGATTCTCCCGAAACTACTTCTTCCAAGACATCAACAACATTTAATCGTCTTTCCTTACAAAAAGACTCTAAAATGCGTCGATGTCTGTTCAAAGTTTCTTCAACAGAAATTTCGTCAAAATCTGTATCCATTCTGGATTTCCTCAAATACATCAAATACCGTTCCATTATCACACCTCCTTCCCGCGGGTTATTCTGTTACCATTTTACTCAACACTTTTCCTTTTCGCAAAGATACGGATTAATGTTTCCACATCCTTGCTTATGAGAAAGAAGCTTGCTATGCTTTAAGATTCACTTAATTTCTCTGCCTTCGTACTGCGATAGGAATTAGAAATAAGCTCACCTATCTTCAATAAAATTTGTGAGATTTCTGCTGCTTCAATATCAATACAATAATCGTCATGGATACAGATAACAGCATCTTTCTCACTTACAGCTGTCATAATCATATATCCTCCATATATATCCAAAAAACAGCCATACTGGTTATTGATGAGGTGCTATCTATACACGCTCTCTCCCAATATGGCTGTTGACTAATTTACTTATTACTTATTTTACTCGTCACATTTGCCACGCAACCCTGACGATGGGAACATAACAGGTCTCCGCTGGCGCGGTTGTCATAACTCCGCAGCGTCGTTTTACTCGTGCGCCGCAGGGTTCCCCCCAAGTCTTTAGGAGGCCGTGAGGAAGTATCTTTAAGCCCCCGTGCAGTCCTCGCGGCGGATCTGCCACCATCCGCTTTGTGGAATCGTAGATTGCTCCGAAACAGCTCTGTTCATCACCTCCCTGGCTGCTCCATCTTCGCGGCGTCCCACACTCGCTCATACACGGGTTATGTACCTGTTATGCTGTCTATGAAATTGTCAAAGTGCTGTTGAAGGGGGAAAACTTGTCCTTCTAATAGTAATGAAAAAAAGAGCAAGATTTTCGCTATGCTAATCAAACTTTTTCAAATTTTTAGCCAGCCATTTCAAACCGCGTTGGATGCTGTCATACACTCTACTGAGATCAACGCCTTCTGTCTTGGCAATTTCTTTAACTGTCATACCCAGATAAAACCGAGCATAAATCCTCTTTGCCTGCTTCTCCGGTAAGGCCATCACCGCAGAATAGAGCTGTTCTCGAAGCTGCTTTTCCTCCATGAGCATTTCTGGCGTCGGCGGCTGATACACTACCTGTTTCTCTATACCATTATCACAGTCCAGAGAATAGTACGCTTTGTAGTTATACATCTGGCGCTGGCGTGCAGCTTCTGCTCGCTTATCTGTCAGGAATACTTCTTGTACTTCACTGCTTACTTCTATAAAAACATCCGTTTTGTATATATCAGGATACAACTCCCTAAGATTGACTTTCTTCATTATGTACCTCCATTTCGATTCATGGGCGATTAGCGAGTGAATCGAATGGAGGTGGTGATCGGCAGCGACATACTTCGGGGGCTTTCCCGAAAAACCGATACCAAAAAGCGCCAGCTCCCCACAATTGGAAACTGGCGCAACAAAAATACCTACTATTTTGCTGATTTAGATGGAATGATAATACTGATTGATAGTCATACCTCCCCGGAGGAGGAACAAAACTTTTTTTAATTGATGAAGCTCATGGGTGCTATGAATGATGATAATTGCCATGGCGGTATCCTCCTGTGTACCGCCCTCTTAATCGCATGAGCATCGTTGGAAAAACAAAAAGAAACGGCGGCTCTGATTTCTCAAAGCCGCCACTTCATAGGTGCATAGAAATATGTCTGCTGTACGACGGCTTTTTTTCTTTTGCCGTCGTTCGGCAGATTTAATCACATTTTCTATCTTACTTTTAATTCTATGATAAAAACCAAATGTTGCAGAAATCTCCTAATCGCTTTCTTTTTCAGCAAGAAAACAGGCTGAATTGCTTCATTTTTGTAGCAATTCAAGTTTTATCTCGTTTCAGTCAGAGAAAAGCTATTCAAGAACCAACATCCAATCAAAAAATCTATTCAACCGTTTCAATGGAATCTACAATACTCATTTTTGAAATTTTCCGCAGCGGAATTGCTGTCGCCATCAAGCAGGCTCCTACTGCCAAGAGGGTTGCTTCAAGAATGGGTATGACAGGAATTGCAACAAGCTGGAGGGTGTCGCTCGTGGCCGCCTCAATGAAAATCGTACAAACATATCCCAGCACGCTTCCAATCACAGAGGCAATAATCCCGTAATATGCACCTTCCCAAAGAAAAGTTTTATAGAGGCTACCGGCGCTCATTCCAATGGCCCGTTGCATACCGATTTCTGTTACTCTGGTGTGAATATTTGTGTAAACGGTATTGATGATATTAAGAATACCAATCAGGCCAACGAAAAGAATCAGCCCCCATGCCAGCATTTGAATTTGTGCAAAGCTCTCTTTTAGTTGCTGGTCGGTTTCTTCATATGACAAGAATGTTGTCCCCGGTATTCTGTTACAAAACGCCTCGATAAATGTATCAAAGTTTTCCCTGTCAGCACCCTCGTTCAGTGTAGGCAAAAACTCTGAATAGGTATCTTTTCCCGTCAGGCGTTCATAGATAGCATCATCAACGATCACTTGAACACCATTTGTGAAACCGCCATTTCCAATACCAAGATAACCGTCATAGCCATCCAAGGTTTTCAAAACATTCAGCTCCATTCCCGCAACACAGATGCTTTCTCCGGCCTCTATATTTGTAAATTCAAGAACATCTTCGCCGTAGCTCATGGGAATAGGATTCCTTACTATACAGGCGTTCCCTGATTTCAGTTGTCCAAGCTGTTCTTCTGGTAATTGATCCCCCATAAAATAATCCCAATATTCATCGTTCAATCCGACAACCTGAAAAGTTTCGCCGGGTTTCAGTTGAAATTCAAGACTGATTTCATCGAGCAGCCCATTTTCATTTTGTTCGTAAAGCGAAAATTGTATGGCGGCTACACTTTGCACAGCTTCATTTTTCCGCAAAGTGTTCAGATCATCTGTGGTAAATCCAATACTTTCATTTGTGATCTGATAATCTCCTACATGATTATCTTGCAGGGCGCTTGCAGCGTTCAGGAGAGAGGAAAACCCTTGCAGGGCAATAAAAACCGTGATACTCATAACAAGGGACAAAATTGTAATTGCAGTACGGCCTTTATTTCTCTTTAAGTTCAGGCGGGCATAATATGCTTCAAAATTATGGATTTTCTTTGTTTTACGCTTTCTGCGCCGAATTTTTAGATTTGTTCCAGACATCGCCATAATGGGAGATACCCTTGCGGCTGATCTGGCTGCTGGTAATGCTGCAAACAACGCAAACGCCAAAGTGATTGCTCCGCTTAAAACCAGTAAGGTTCCATTCAAAGAACTGTTCTCTGCTATTAGAGTTTTCAATTCAGAAGCATCCTGAACCAAGAACAATTCAGGGGAAACCAGGCCGGTAGCTGCCTCTAAAATTCCTCTGGCACTCAGGAAACCAAGAAGCATACCAATAGGAATCCCCATCAGGCACAATAGGATTACTTCAATTACAATGATCTGATAAAGCTGTCCTTTTTCGCCTCCAATAGCCCGAAGTGTTCCATATCCCTTTATCCGTTTTGATACAGATATTTTCAGAATGTTGTAAATCACAAGACCAGCAGCCAGCAAAATCAAAGTACCCACTAATATCCCTGCGACTGTCATAAAAGAGAATCCCTTATCATTAGCACCCTCGGAATTTGCAGTATAGGAAATTCCCAAGGCGTTCAAATATACAATATTATAGCTGGTATCAAGTTCATGGATATTAAATTCCTTATTGATGTCATCGACAACTGCTTGAAAATTCTTTTTATCGGCAGTCCGAATATCCACATTGTAATAAATATAAGATTCCGTTAAAAGTTGTTCAGCAGTTCCTTCCCCTACAACTCCCGTAACAGTGCCGCTTGTATATCCCAAGTAGTTATTTTTCAATATCCCTGTAAGAACAAATTCTGCTGTATAGGAATAGCTGTCCGCAATGTTATGGCGAAGATTTTTTTTCAGTGAAAGTGTAATCTTATCTCCAATACCGCCCTCAAAGCCAAGATATTTCAGAATATCTTCCGAAAGAGCTATTTCCATCGGGGCTTCCGGCAGACGACCTTCTTCTACACTGGTACTGGATGGATAGATAGCGGCAGTATCATCCCAATATTCCATCAAACCAAGGGTAAGAGATGGGGAGAGTTCTAAACTTCCCATATAAATAGATTTCCCTACATAGGAAAGACGCTCATCCTGTTCCAGTGCGTGAAGCTGATCTGCATTCATCTGCAAAAAAGTGGCATATCGGTTTCCTCCGATAGCGATGGCCTGCTGTTCCCGCATTGCACTAAGTACGCCAATGGATTGTCCTACAATGGTTGTCATCATAGTAGACAGCACAACGGCAATCAAAATAAGAATAGAAGTGACTTTTTGGGACAGTAGTTCTTTCAATGCTAATGTACGATAAGATTTCATTTCGCTGTCACCTCCGTAAGCACACCATCTACAATCTGAAACTGCCGGTCTGCCATTCGTGCAATACGGCTGTCATGGGTAATGACAACGAGAGCTTTCCCCATCTTTTTCCATACATTTTGAAGCAATTCCATGACTTCGCCGCCGCTTTTGCTGTCCAGATTTCCCGTAGGCTCATCAGCAAAAATTACATCCGGCTTTGCAATCAAAGCGCGGGCGATGGCTACACGCTGCTGCTGGCCGCCGGATAACTCATGGGGCAGATGTTCCAAGCGGCCCTGAATGCCAAGCAGTTCTGTAAGCTGTTTCAGGTATGCTTCATCCGGTTTTTGTTTATCCAGCAAAAGAGGCATGATAATATTTTCTTTCGCCGTCAGAACCGGAAGCAGATTAAATTGCTGAAAAATAAATCCAATCCGCTTCCGGCGGAATGCCGACAACTCCTTATCGCTGTAACTGTAAATATCTTTACCATCATAGGTCAGCGAGCCGGAAGATGGCTTATCCAAGCCGGAAAGCAAATGAAGCAGGGTACTTTTTCCGCTTCCAGATGGTCCCATAATAGAAATAAAATCGCTGGATACAATTTCGAGATTCGCATGATCCAAAGCCACCACTCGGTTTTCACCGTCACCATAAATCTTTGATAAATTCTTTGCCTCAATATTCATAAAAAACACTCTCCTTATTTGTGGTATAAGGAGAGTGTAAATGATAAATCTCAAAAATCGCTCAAGGATTACACGAAATGAAAAATAGCAGTTGCGGATGCACCGCCCCCAACCCTATTTTCCAAAATCAATCGGCCACCATGTTTTTCACATAAAATTCTGCTGCTGTAAAGCCCCATTCCGAAATGTGAGGAATTACTACTTGTCGTTTCAAAAGGGTTTGGCCCATTCTGCACGAGAGACAGCGGATAACCAGCACCATCATCTTCTACATTCAAGGTCATAGAATCATTTTGCAGCGTTATTTGAATAGAGATTGCTTTTTCTGCAAATCGTGCCGCATTTCCAATCAGATTTTCCGCTACGGTAAGAAATAGCCCGTGATCTATACAAACAGTTCCGCCTGATGGGACTAAAACAGAAACTTTTTTGGATAGCGCCAACAGTCGTGCTGTTTCCTGCAATTCACTCTGCAAAACGGATAGTCTGATTTCTTTTGGCTTAACAGAGAGTTGTTCCAACTTTTGAACACTGCTCATAGCTTCTACATACTGCTCGATCCGTAAAGTGTAACTTTCCAGCCGGTCTATGGTCTGTTCGTCCTGAATACCTTGCCGTAAAAGTTTTACACTTCCTTTTAATACCGTAATCGGGTTACGCAGATCATGGGAAAATGCGGCATTGAGCCGTTTGCGTTCCTCGGCCTGTTGCCACAACAGCCGATTCGATTTCAGAAGTTCACTCCGCATTTCTTCAAAGGCAGCACATAGTTGTCCCATTTCATCATTAGACAAAATCGGCAGCGAAAAATCCAGATCATTATTCTGAATCCGCATAATGCCATTTTGCAGGCAGGAAATAGGCTGCTTCAATTTGAGATAATAAAAAAGAAAGACTGAAACAATCAATCCACCTACCGGGAAAAGAATACAGGAAAGCGTCTGCACAATATTTAGGATAGCCAAAATGCGCTGTTGTGACGCCGTAGGAGATGGCAGGGGTACGATTGAACCATCCGATAGGATTTCTACACCGCCTAAAGGATAATAGTTTTCAATGCCACGGCAAAGAAAGATAACCGCACCAAGCAGGAGAAATGCCACCGCTAAACAGGAGAGGGATAATAACAGGAAAGATTTCTTTAGTCCCATATTTTTTAGGCGTTCCACCGATACCCACACCCCCAAACTGTTTCAATGTAATTGTGCAATGTATGTGCTGCAAATTTAGCGCGTATTTTCCGGATATGCTCCATAATTGTATCGCTGTTTCCGTCCCCATCTAATCCCCACACACGCTCATAAATCCGCTCACGATCAAAAACCTGTCCTGCATTGAGGGATAAAAGTTCTACAATCTCAAACTCCCTCTTAGATAGCGGGATGTTCTGATTATTGATTGTAACTGTTCGGGCGGAATAGTCCAGTATCAATTCACCAAAGAAGCGTACTGCCGAATTATTTTGGCGTCGCTGCTCACGGCGCAAATGTGCAGCAATACGCGCCCCCAATTCATCCAAATCAAAGGGCTTGACGATATAATCATCCGCCCCGGCCTGAAATCCAATAATCTTATCGCTGGATTCAATACGAGCAGTCAAAAAAAGAATGGGACAGGCTATGTGTTCCCGTATCTTCTGGCATACAGTCAGGCCATCCATTCCAGGCATATTGATGTCTAATAAAATTAAATCTGGTTTGTAGGCTACTTTTTTGAGTGCTTCTTGGCCGCTATAAGCGGTCAGAATATCATATCGTGTTTGAAAATAACTCTGTATCATATCAACAATACCGCGTTCATCATCAACGACCAGTAATTTAGGATTCAAAATCATGCACCTCCATTCTTTATATGATATATCAAAAATCTCAAAAATCCCTCAACTTTCTATGAAACCACAGCCGCTAACATTATAAGCACTCCATCAAAACCAATTCGCTTTTTCTGCTTTGAATTGAGGGGTATCGCCTTCCTGGTATGGATTATAGGTATTGCGATTACACCCAAATTCTTTTAATGCCTTTATTTTATTATCCTCTGTCCACTCAACCAGCGAGATTCCATCAAATTCCTCTATATCCCCATTATTCATTTCATTTTTGAAATACCACTCTACAACCGTTTGATCCCCCTTATGAAAAAATTGCTTGATTTCCCAAATAACCACCTTGCCACGGGTATTCCATTCCTGAAACCAATGCTTTACTGTTTTTCGGTTGTTATACTGGGGACTCCAGCTTTCTGTATAAATCACATCTTCTGTAAATATATCATCAATCCCCATATCCTGCTGATTGAGCCACATATCAAACCATAATCGGATTGTTTTTTCTCGTTCATTCATAATATAAACACCTCACCACTCTATGAAACCACAGCCGTTCCCCTACATTATACGATATTCAGAACAAACATTGAAGATAAATGAATTAAAAATGGCGGCCTTGCTTAACAAAGCCGCCGAATAAAAAAGCTTCATTCCACAAAGAACAAAACTCGCCGGATCAGCTCCGGGATATTGACCGGGGCGGTGATATAGTCGTTCACGCCCTCATGCCGGTATTCATATTCCATGGCAAGGTCGTTGTTCTCGGTGAGGATAAAGAACGGCAGAAGCCGGACAGGGGGATTCTTCACTTGGAACATCCCAGCCACCCGCCGCAGCGTATGAAACAGCTCCATTGCTGTGCCGTCCGGCAGTTCCAGATCGCACAGGATCAGTTCAATTTCCTTATCCTCAAAAATCCGGCGCTTGGCCTCCCCAATCGAGGAAACCAGAATCAGGTCAAAGCCCTTTTGCAGCATAGCCGCCCGCAGCACTCCGGCACTGGTATCTTCCGCATGGACAAAGAGCAGCTTGTGAAAAGTCGGGGCCTTTTCGCCGGACAACTGCCGGTAGGCGTATTCCACCAGCTTATCTTGCAGCAGCGGACCTTTCATTTTGTCCATGCACAGCGTCGCGCCCCGGCGCATGGCCTCCTGTTCGTAGTCGTCTTTGTCATGGCAGGACGCCAGAATAAAAGGCAGCTTCTTATCTGTGATCCGCACCTCGTCCAGAAAGTCCATGCCGGAACCGTCCGGCAGGTCGAGATCACAGCAGACCACCAGCGGCATTTCCTCTTGGATGACGGCCCTCGCTTCTTCCAGTGTAGAAGCCGTTTTTACTGGGTAGCCCCGGCGCTGTAAATACTTTCTCAGATTCCATATATAGGTATCACTATCATCAATCAACAATATCTTTTTCATATCCACTCCTGATTTTAATTAGAAATAAAATGATAATAGAAAAAGCGGGGCAGCGCACTGCCGCCCCGCCAATCCTATATGCTTATTCCATCGCTCGCATTTCTTCCACAAGCGATTGATTTTTCTGCCTGCGCATTGTCCAGAAGGACAGAATCACCTCCAGGCCAAACAGCACCAGAACGAACAGCCCCATTTGCAGGAAGGGGAAGGAATATGGCATGATGACTCCATGGAAAGTCATTTCACTGAATTTCCGGGCAGCAATCACTGCAATCGGGAGGCCCGCTGCCAGGGTTGCCAATGCAGCAAAAAACGCATAGCAGATCCCTTCATAAATGGTCATTTGGCAGAGCTGTTTTCTGGTCAGACCGATGGCGCGAAAGACGCTGTTTTCCCTCTTTCTGGACATCTGATTGGAGAGGGTGGTGTTGATGAGATTGACCACGCCAAAGAGGAATACCAGCCAGGACAGTGCCTGAAGCCCTCCAAAAACGACCCGGTTTTCCATTTCCTCATAATCCTTATGTATCCCAATGGTGTCCAGTGCAAGGTCGGGATCAGAAGAAATGATCGCGCTCAGACTGTTTTCAATCTGCTCTGCCTTTTGGGGATCACTGACAATGCTCCAAGAATAATCAAAGCAATCGATCATGGGCATTGCTTCCTGAAACAGCTCTTTGGTTGCAACCATGCAGGTGCTGTCCAATGCCAGAGGACCATGACCATTTTTAAGCCCGTCGTTTAGGAACAGACCGGAAACAGTGACAGGAATCTCTTGATCCCCTATGGTAAGTTTTATAACTGACCCCACATCTACACCAATCATATCTTCTGCATATTCCATATCCAGTGCAATACTATGGGAATCTTGAGGTAAAGTTCCGGACACAAGCGCCGCTTCCATCTGATCCCTGTTTCTATCACTCAACAGATCGCACATTCCGCCGGAAGAACTCTCCTCATTCTCAAACCGCACATGAACCGCCTGACGATTCTCGATCACATCTGTCACGCCGTCCACAGCCAGCACCTCCTGCCGAAGCGCTTCATTCAAAGGATTTCCCTCCGACATTACCTCATATTCTGTTTTTTCAGAGTTCATATAGATTTTATAATCCCCATCCGGGAAAAACTGCCTTGCGATCCGCTCCGGCGAACGAACCAGAAGAATAGAGGCTGTCACCAAAAGGATCACCCCGCCCAGACTTAGGGAAGCCACGATGCTGATGGTCTTTTTACGGTCACGCCTGAAATTTGCAATTCCCATGGAGAGGGGATTTAACCGCATATTCTTCTTATGTGTGTGGGTCTTTCCGCTCTGATTGCCGGTAAAGCGGACTGCTTCAATCGGGGAGATACCGGCGGCAATCTTTACCGGTCTGCGGATCGCAATGGATACCATAAACCTGCCAAGCAGCGCAGTCAAAACAACCGCAGCAGCATAAAACGGCAAATGAAACCCACGGGGAAACAGCGCAAACCCGGCTACACATCCCAGCAAAATACCGATTCCGATACCAGCCCATCCTAAGAAACGGCCTTCCTTTTTGACAATACTCCGGATCTGCTTTGGCGTTGTGCCGATGGTCCGCAGCTGTCCATAGCTTTGAATTTTGTCATTGATCGAGATTCGGAAGATACTTTGTATCACAACATACCCTCCGATGATGACCAGGACTGCGATTCCGGCAACCAGCGCAAGCATACTGACATTCACCGGCTGCTTATAGAATATCATATAGCTGAGGTTCATGACCGGCATTTCCAGCTGATATTCCTTGGCAATCTCCCGGCTGCGGGCAGTCAATTCTGTTTCATCCATCTGCTGCTCATTCTTAAAATGCACATAGGCACGATAATCAGCGGGGTCGTAGCCGCTCCATCCCTTCAGGGCTTCTTTGGAAAGAAGGATGGATGTGCCATTTACCTCTTTTTCCTTATAGCCTTCCAGAATGCCAGTCACCGTGTATTCTCCGTGAAAGCTCTCGCTGCTTAGCATAACCTTTTCACCTATCCCGGCGTCTGCACCATAGTTGGAAAGGAAATAACGGCTCACCACCACCTCATCCTCCTTTTGGGGCAGTCGGCCTTCCAGCAGCTTCATCTGGTCACGGGCAATATACATCGTTTCCTCATCACAATAAAGGTAGGAGGCATTGTATCCCTGCTCCGCAGGTTCCACAGCCAGCATATAATACTCTCCTACCCTTGAGAAGTCATCCAGCCCCTTCAGGGTGGATACATCTTCTTCGGTAATCCTGGTATAGACCGCCTCATAGGTATCCTCCACATGATTTTTCTCTATCTGCCGGGTAGACAAAGCCATCACAATCGAAAAACAAATCAGACAGGATGCCAGCGCAACGGCGATCACCACCATGAGATTCCGACGCTTCTCACTTTTCAAACTTTTTCCTGCCAGTTTCCTGACAATATTTCCTGTATCATTCTCAAATGGTACTGTCATTTTGTCATCTCCTTTAAGTCTTATATTTCTGCTGTCAGCAAAGCGGCGACTTCACATTGGAAGCCGCCGCCTCTGGTTAGTCCATGGTCTTGATCCGCTCTACAAGGGAAAGCCGTTTAGAGTAACGGACAGCAACCACAGAGAAGATTCCGGTCACGACCAAAAGTGCCAGAACAAAAACAACCGTTTCCATCAAAGGGAATTGATAGGACAGTTCCCCAAAAATATTAAAACTGCTGATCACATAGTCAAAAATCCAGCCCAGGATTCCGCCAATGCCAACTGACAAAAATACCGTAACCCCTGCGTACCACAGGCATTCTGCAATCAGCATACGGGAAACCTGCTTTCCGGTCATTCCCACAGACTGCAAAATCCCAAGCTCCTGCTGCCTTGCCAGCAGATTGGTCATCAGGGTGTTGACCAGATTTACCATGGAGAACACAAACAGGAATGCCAGCAGCAGATAAACACCGCGGGTCATCATCTTTAGCTGCGATTCCAGGGATGCCGCATGGTCTGCTCTGGAAAAGACCGTCAGCACCGGATTTTCCAGCAGGCTGAAAATAGACGCCCTGAGCGCATCCGAGTCCTCCGATGTATGGACATTCCAAACAGCCTCTCTGTTCTCAATGTCCGGGTAGAGCTGATCGGCCAGTTCTTCTGTAAGGGTAAACAGGCCCCATGCGCCGGTGCCCGATGTCACTGACGGTTTCGCAATCCCCATGACCGTTACTTCTATGGTCTTACCGTCCATGGATTCAAAGGTCAGCACATCCCCGACAGCAGGCGTATAGCCATAAAACATACTTAAAAGATGATCTTCCGAATCAGTCACGACCACACCGTTGTTCGCGGCAAGCTCCTCATAATCTGCGCTGCCCTGTTCCAGATTTTCCTCCGGCAGCCACTGTTCCATCTGCTCTCTGTCAAACACAGGGAACTTTAATGCAACACTTTCCTGGGGGAGTTTCACCGTTACGGATGTTACTTCATGGCTGGTGATAGATTCCACACCATCTATGGCAAGAAGCTCCTGACGAAGTTCTTCTGTCAATGGATTTTCCCGTGCGATGGCAGGCAATCCTTCCGCGCCTCCCGAATCCATCCAGCTGACCTCATAGTTACAGTGATCTCCCATAGCTTCTATCGCCATCTTTTCGGGACTGATGGAGTTAAGTACCGTAGCGGCTGTTACCAAAAACACACCCGTCAATCCCAAAGATACCAGAGTGATGACCGTCTTTTTCCTACTCCGCCTAAAGTTCATCTGTGCCATAGAGAACGGCGTAATGCGGTGGTTTTTCTGATCTTTCCGGTCTGTTGCCGTTTCATAACCACTGGAGCGGACCGCTTCGATTGGGGATACCCTCGCCGCCATGCGGACAGGCGCATGAATGGACAGAAATACCGTCAGGGCGCAGGCTGCTGCGGTCGCAGCCAGATAAGGCAGATTGCCCATCCAGCTCCAATGTGCCGGGAAAATGGCAAACCCGATGGCCCCTCCAACCAAAAGCCCCAGCGGGATACCGCAAAGAGATAACAGCAATCCCTCCCGCCGCACGATCCGCCGGATCTGTTTTGGTGTTGTGCCAATCACTTTCAGGCGTCCATATTCCCGCATTTTGCCCTTTACGGAAATGAAAAAGATACTGTAAATGACCACGGCACAGGCAACCAGCAAAAGGATTGCCACGGGAATGTAATATTTCATCACGCCGGACTTAAAGCCCTGCATATCGAAATAGTTGGAACTGTAAAAAATCTGATCCTCTGAGACATCGTTGGCAGAAAGGAATGCTGCAATATCCGCCTTGAGCTGCTCCAGCTCCATACTATCAGCACCAGTATAACGAAGCCGAAATTCAAACAGCGGCTCTCCCTGCGCCATCTCCTCCACAAATGCTTCAGATACATAAAGCTGGAACATACGGGAGTCATTCTCCACATCCATGATACCGCTGACGGTATAGGTCTGCTTTCCGTTTCCAAGATTCACTTCTATGGTCTGCCCTACTTCTGCGGGGATTTCAAAATAATCAAGAAATGCCCGTTCTACCAGAATTTCATTGGCAGCCTGCGGAAGTGTCCCAGTAAAGGAAGGCTTCTTACCCAATTCCATCCAGTTGGCATCCGCATACTCCACAGTCAGAACGCTGTCACCATAGCGGGCAGAACCGTAATTCTGGGAAAGGCCCCAGCGTTCCACTTCCGGGCAGTCTTTCAGTCTTTCAATCGTATCACGGTCACAATTCACCACAACCGCCTGATACTGTCCCCGAATGTCCGCCTCCAGTTTTCTGTCACTTCCCGCTCCCGCACAAAAAATCGCTGCCATCAAAGCTGCCGCCAGAGCAATCGTTACGATCACAAACAGGTTGCGCCGCTTATCTGTCTGAATACTTCGTGACGCCAATTTTTTAATGACCGGCCCTGTATCATTTTCAAAAGGCAATGTCATGTCTGCCACCTCCTTTATCCAACGATTTTGCCATCCTCAATCCGCACGATACGGTCTGCAAGCTGGGCAATGGCATCATTATGTGTGATCATTACCAGCGTCTGGTTAAATTCACGGCTTGTTCTCTGCAAAAGCCCCAGCACATCGGCGCTGGTCCTGCTGTCCAGGTTTCCGGTGGGTTCATCGGCAAGGACGATAGCGGGCTTTGACACCAGAGCGCGGGCGATAGCCACACGCTGCTGCTGGCCACCGGAGAGGTTGTTTGGCATATTCTTCAGCTTATCCTCCAGTCCCAGCATGGACACCACATCCGCCATGAATTTCTGATCCACCGTATCCCCATCCAGCTCCACCGGCAGGACGATGTTCTCATGGACATTTAGGATCGGCACCAGATTGTAGTTCTGGAAAATAAAGCCGATATTGCGGCGGCGGAAGATAGTAAGCTGCTCATCGTTCATCTTCGCCAGCTCCTTATCCCGCACCATCACGCTGCCGGAGGTGGGTGTGTCCAGACCGCCCATCATGTGAAGCAGGGTGGACTTACCGGAGCCGGAAGTGCCGACCACCGCCACAAATTCGCCCTCCTCCACAGAGAAGTTCACGCCATCCAGGGCGCGGGTAATGTTCGGCTCTGTGCCGTAGTATTTTTTAAGATCAGTTGTCTGCAAAATTTTCATAACAGTTACCTGCCTTTCTTATATTTGTTGAGTATAGGGTAAAGGGCAAATGTTGCAGAATTGTCCTAAAGGGTATGAAAATCTATGGTGAATTGCTTCAATTTTAGGACAATTCAATCTAATAATTTTTCTCGTAAACTGCTTTCGTAGCAACTGCTGTCATTCTCCGCTGAAGCACTCCAAAAGCAATTATCTGAATAATCACTACCACCACTGATAACAACACGGCTAATACCGTAATTGCTGATATGTGTGTTACCGAGGATACAGCCATAAAGCGGTTAATCATAAATATGGCCGTAATACTTCCGCAAAAGGTAGGGAAAAAATAGATTAGCGCAATCTGCTTCCGAATCATTTTTTTCAAATCCCGTTCTTTCAACCCTAAATATACTGCCCGCTGGTAACTCTCCTGATCTTGCAGGATTGTTCCTGCAATTTTCAGGCACATAATCATTGAAGCTGAAACAAATGCTATAATTGCAATAAAGAAAATCAAAAGCAAATAGACAGAACCCGATTCCAGAAGTATATCAAGCTGGGTAGCCTTTGCATAAGGGTAAAAATCCCATTGCCTTGCTGCATAAAGCTCATTTCCCGCATAGGGAATAATCACATCTGAATACCCGCTGATCTTATCCTGAACAGCAGCCTCTTGATAACTGTCAAAAATTTCTCCGTTGTTTAATGTAACGATTTTTCCTAACAGTTCATCTTGAAATGCTTTGCTGTTTTCCGGGTGATCTCCATTAAAGAGATAGTACCGAAACTGGTAATCCGGCCCCAGACTATTTTTCAATTCTTGAAATGTCTTATCATTCAAAATCAAAAAATAGCTGATCTGGGTGGAATTGTTGACGATATTTTCCTCTGAAATCAGAGATGTCTTAGTCAGATGAAATTCTTTATGAACAGACGGGTTATAAAAATTTCCCTGTTCATTTGAAAATGTCTGAAATGTAGCATTATCCGAATCTTCAAAATACCCGAACCCGTTTTCAGGCAAGGACAAAGTTTGCCCAGTCAAATCTTCAAAGCTGGATTGAGATATAACAAATTCCGGCCCCCATTCATTTTTTTCTTTTTCCTGATATTGATGTTCCCTGCCAATCAGAAGCATATCCAGACTATGCCAGTCAGAAGTGGATATATTATGTTCTTCCGCCATCAAACGGATGGTACTTTCATCCAAATCTTTTTGCTGTTCACCTGTCGTCAAGACTGCATAATCATAGGGATCTTCTTTTACTTGATAATGAAGCTCCAGAAAACTACTCCCGTTAAAGCAGATTGAAAAAACAGTCAGTGCGATTAGTAAAGAAGAAACAAATAAGGATAAGGTATATTGATTTCCTTTCTGCCGCACCAGATTATAAAAAAGGATATTTTTTCTGTATGCTTTTGGAAAAAAGCGTTTTACCAGTGTTCCAATCGTTGTAATCTGCGCTGTCAATAAGTAACCCCCTATCAAGCTGATTACCAGAAAAAGCATTGAGATAGTTTTTAGTCCATCTATTACAGCGGTTATGTTAAACAAAATCACGCCCATAGGAATTGCAAACAATCCCAACAATCCAAGTATCGGTTTTGCGCCTTTTACTTCTTCATTTTCAGAGGAAGAATGGAGAATTTTAATCACATCTGCCTTTGATAAGGAGATTGTATTTTTCAACCGCAAAATCCCCCATGCGGAAATCCAAATCAGTATGGCAATAAAAATTCCCTGCCATCCAATCGTAAAAGTATGGTCTGTATAGGAGAGAAACAGTGTTAAAAAAGACCATACAGCAAATGCAAACGGAATGGATAGGACAACTCCTATCACACCACTAAAGGCGAAAACAAGATCAAACTGTTTATTGTGCATTTTAGTGACTGCTTTCGGTGGCATACCAAGGGAAAGAAAGATTCCTATTTCACCCATTTGGAATTTCATAAAAATGGAATTTGCGTAAAAAAGAAATACAACAATGCCAAGTACTGTGATCCCATACATACCAAGTGCAATCAAATAAGTGGAACCGTCTGTCATAAGTACATCTGTGATTGCAGGGCTGAACAGCAAAACTCCATAAGCCCCTGTCATAAGGATTGCAAAGCAGATGGAGAGGCTTAATATCAGATAGCGCCCCTTATTTTGCCGGATCAGCTTTTTGGCTATTTCATTCAAAGTCATCTGCTCACCTCCACCACTTTCAGAAAATCTAAAATTTCATTCATAAACTGGCGTGGTTCCACAGTACGCAACAATTCTTTTACGATCTTACCATCTGATAGTGCTACCACGCGGTCAGCGTAAGACGCAGCGATGGCGTCATGTGTTACCATTAAAATTGTAGCGTTCATCTTTTCCTTTGCCAGCAAAAATGATTCAATTACCGCAGCACTTGATTTAGAATCCAGATTTCCCGTTGGTTCATCTGCTAAAATAAGCAAAGGTGTATTTGACAAAGCTCTCGCAACTGCAACTCTTTGCTTTTGTCCGCCAGATAATTCGTTAGGATATTTTTCAGCAATTTCCGCGATTCCAAATGTATCAAGCAAATTTTGCGTCTTTTGATCCATTTCCGCATTATCTTTTTTTCCTATGATTTGTGGGAGATAAATATTTTCCCGTACTGTCAGTCCATTTATCAACATAAAGTCCTGAAATATAAACCCCAAAATTGATGAACGAATTTCCGCCTGCTTATTTTTGTCTGTGTGCAGCATATTCTCGGCTCCAATCATAACCGAACCACTATCAGCAGAAAGAAAACCAGATATAATGTTAAGCAAAGTTGTCTTTCCGCTGCCTGATGGCCCCATAACAGCGATAAACTCCCCTTGATTGACCTCCATATTGATTCCCTGCAAAACAGGATAGGTATTTCCCTTTGTGATATAAGATTTTTTCAAATCCGTAACCGTTAAAATTTTTTTGCTCGTGTTCATGGCACAACCTCCTTTGATAAAGTCATTGTAAAACCCAAAGATCCGCGAAATGTTGCTGTGGCCAAAAATTTCATTGAAAATAGGGGGTGAAATGTTACAATGCTCGGACATTTCAAAATCAGTCTGCCATTTTGATCCGTTCCACCAACGAATTTCTGCATTGAATTTTTAGACAGATAGCAGAAATTATAATAGGTGTTATTATTAAGCAGACACCGTAAATCAGTAATGGAATAAAAGGAAGAGCATATTGAAAATAAGTTAATCCATTCGCAGACAATATCCGTACTAACAAATAACCCATCAAGGTTCCTGCCACAACCGTAATAATCAAGCATGGAATAATCAGTAAGACACTTTCATGCAGCAGCATTTTCTTTATCTGTTTTTTTGTCATACCGATAGACTCCAATATTCCAAATTCTTTTCTCCTTGTACTGATACGACTAATCAAGGTGTTTGTCAGATTAAAAATGCTAAACATAATGACAAAGGCAGATACCCCATAAACTTGTACGCTGGTATTATGAATCGTATTTGCCGAAGATGCTTTTACCTCTTGTAAGGTTTCCATTACCAAATCAGGGTGTCGGGACAGTATTTTATTTAATTTGCTTTCTACTGATTTACCCACTTTTTCATATTCAGGTACGGACAAAGTTAAGGAAGCTGTTAAATCCATATCGCCCCACAACTTTTCTATGGTTTCTTTTGGAAGATAAAAGCCCTCATTCATACTTTTTTCGGAAGTACCGGCAATCAAAACATCTATGCTGTGTTCAGTTCCATCAAACCATCGTAATGTCACTTTTTCTCCTATTGACGGGCAAGCATGATAGACTTCTTTCTGTACGCTTGTTCCTAATATAACCATAGCGTCTTGTTTCACCAATGTTTCGTATGTCCAATCAACAGGAAGCGTTTTCAAAATTTCCTCCTGATTATCAGGTGTAATCGGAATAATGGGAATTTCTAATTGTTCATCGTGATACTCAATAATGGCTGCGGTTCTCTCCGTAGCATAAATCTCTTTAACTTCCGGGATTTGTTGCAATTCTTCCATGAGTTCTTGTGAAAAAGGCGTATTAACTTGATACTCCGAAATACCATACGGTTTGGGATTGACTAATGTATTGTGGTTAATCGTAATATAATATTCTCCATCTTCCAAATTCCCCATTCTTGCAAAGGAATCTGGATTCCATGATGATATAAAAGTGGCTCCAACCATAAATAAAATCCCGCCGATTGCAAGCGAGGCAATCGTCAGATTGTGTTTTTTTCGATTCTGCTTTTCGCTCAATACGGCTAAAGAATACGGTGAGAGCCGAATATGATTTTTCCTATTCTGCACTCTATTTTCTTTTAGTTCTGGATCGTTTCCAACATATTTTGTTGCTTCAATAGGGGAAATATTTGAAGCTATTTGTGCGGGCTTGTATACGGAAATTTGTACGATGATAATGCCTAATATTATTGCTAAAATACTTGTGGCTATGGCATTGATAATCGTTATTCCATTCGGCTCTAACAAATATGCAAATATGATACCTACTGTAATACCGGCAGGTATTCCGAACAGGCAGAAACGATACCCCTCTTTACGAATCATCCGCTTAATTTGTTTTTCTGTCATGCCAATAGTTTTGAGCTGTCCAATCTGCGACACTTGATTTGATACCGAAAGGTAGAACACACTGTATATGACAATTCCGCTTGAAAATGCAATAAAAAGAGTAGCTAAAAGAACACCTCCCATTCCTGATCCACTGATAAGTGAGGAACAGAATTTGCTATTAAAATAAAGTTGGTTCCTGCTTATGTCTTGGGATAAAGCCAGACGATATACTGTATTCTCAAAATCAATAAGTCCCATTTCCGTGGCACCATTTACACGAATCAAGGCACTATATGGAATATCAGATAATAACACACCCTGTTCTGCATACGCTGGGGAGACATAAAAGTAAAATGTTCCTGTTTCCACATTATCAGTAAAACCAGTAATGATGAAATCCTCTGTTTTACTCCCCGCCGTTGGTAAAGTGATGGTATCTCCTATATTTAGCTGATACCCCAGCTCTAATTGAACATTTTTATCAATTACAATTTCATTGTACTGTTCTGGACAGGTTCCACTGACTAATTCATAGGATTTTATAATTCCAAAACCAGTCGGCATATAAACCGCTTCAAATTTGATCCCATCCATCAGAAAACTATCACTATGCTTATAGGGTACAATATCTTCAAGATCAGGTTCTTTTTTCAGAACTTCTATCTGTTCTGCTGTAAGCCCCCCGATGGTAACTTGCTGCATTTGATTCAAAATCTTTTGTTCACTAATTTTGCTTCCTTGTTGGAATAAGGAGATTCCCACAATCAAACTAATTGCTAGCGCAATGGTCAAAACATTAAAAAAGCAAAAAATACGATTTGAAGATACATTGCGTTTTGCTAATTTATTTATAATGATGCGGGTGTCATTTTCAAATGGTAATGTCATAGCCATTCACTCCTTTCGCTGTCATCCTAACCCCCAAATGTTGCAGAAATATCCCAAAGGCTCAACAGTTTAAGGGTGAATTGCTTCAATTTTAGGACAATTCATTTTCGTGTGTCTTTTTTATAAAGCCGGATAGATATAAGCAAAACCATTGCTAACTGAATTACAACAAAAAACAGCGTCAGCCAAACGCTCTCATAATAAGAAATATCTGTCCAGAAGATCACCAGATCTACCAGAGCCACCACACCAGCCGACCATCTGATTTTTCTTGGAAAGAAGTGCCGGAGCAGCAGAACAACAACGACCGGCGGGATCAGCAAGCAAGCTGCATTGATGAGTAATGTCTTTGTGATTTCCATAAGGCCACCTCCAATTTCATAATGTTGCTGTCAGCATAAATCCCAAATGTTGCAGAATTGTCCTAAAATCCATTGTCCTCTAAAAATTTTTCAAAAAAGGCAGCCTGCCAAAACAGACTGCCTCAGAATTATTTTATGGGCAGGAACACGGAAAAAGTTGATCCTTCCCCAACTTTAGACTCAACGGTAATATAGCCGCCCTGCATGGTAATGATCTCACGGGCAAGGTATAAGCCGATTCCGACCCCATCTATATCATGCACCGCTTCATCCCGATAGAAGCGTTTGAAGATCGTGCCCTGAGAATGTTCCGGGATGCCTCTGCCTGTATCCGTCACATCTATCCTCAAATACATTTCCCAATCCCGTACCCTTACCTGGATGCTGCCACCGGCAGAGGTGTACTTTACCGCATTATCCAGAATGTTAAACAATGCTTCGGAAGTCCAGCGGCTGTCATGGGATATTGTCAGATCAGATGGGCAGTCCACCGACAGGCTGATCTCTTTTTGTTCCATCGGAGCCAAAACACCATTGATGGCGCTCACCAGCGTATCCCCGATCACAGCATCTTGTTTCTCCAGCGTAATGACCCCCGTTTCCAGACGGGAAGTTTTCACCATTCCCTGAATGAGAAAATCCAGTTTATCCAGCTGTGTGCCTGTGGCCTGCAAAAACTCCTTGCGCTTTTCTTCTGTCAATGGCCTTGTCAGCATCGTATCGTTGATTAGCTTCAAATTTGCGATGGGGGTTTTGGTCTGGTGGGAAATATCCGATACCAGGGATTGCAGTTCTTCCTTTTCTCCCTCTGCCGTATGTCTGGTTTTCTGCATCACATTATAGAGCCGTTCCAGACGATGGCTGATCCGAGACAGCAGTGTTTCCGCTTCATAGTCTACCTGGGGCCGGTCTGTACTGTCCATCATGTGATCCAATGTCTGGCACAAACCATCGGTGAACAGAGAAAGTTTCTTTTGAAAATAGTGCAGAAAAACCATGCCCCAAATGTAAAATGCAGCTGTCAAAATAATGCCGCAGATGACAACACGCACATCTTTCGTCAACAGGAAAAAAATCAACAGCAGCAAAGCGGCAGTGAGCAGAGTCCCCGCCACAATTTTTCTCAAAAATGCCCTGACAGATAAATTTTGCAGCTTCATCGAGGCTCACCGCCGATCCACTGATAGCCCATTCCATAAGCTGTCTTAATATATTTCCTCTCGTCTGTTTCGATTTTTTTGCGGATACGGCTGATGATCGTCGTCAGCGTATGCTCATCCACAAAGTCCCCATCAATGTCCCACAGCTTCTCTAAAATCTGCCGCTTGGTCAGAATAATCCGGGGATTCTTTACGAACAGGAACAGGGTGCGGTATTCCTTCGGTGTAAAGTCCAGGGATTCTCCGGCAAGGGACGCACTTTGTTCGGAAAAGTCGATTTTCAGAAAGCCATCATCAAACAGATCATGCCGGGGTGTCCGCAGTTCCAGATTTGCAAAAACCGCCGCTACTTTTTTGCAAAGCACCGTCACAGAAAATGGTTTGGTCACATAATCCGCACCGCCGACTTCATATCCCTTGAGCATATCGCTCTCCTTATCATTGGCTGTGATAAAGATGATATAGGTATGCTGACCGCGATTCCGGATTTCTTCACACAGATCCAGTCCGCTGCCATCGGGGAGGTTAATATCCAACAGTGCCACATCAAATTCATTTTCGCGCAGCTTTCTTACTGCGCTGTCAAAATTAAAAACAGAAATGACCTCATATCCATCAGAGGTCAGATTGTATGCCAAGGTCCGATTCAAAAGCTGATCGTCCTCTACAATTAGAATCTTCTTCAAGACATTCACTTCCTTCCTTATTTTTCAGCTATACTGATAGGATAAACACAAAATGTTACAGAAATGTCCTAAATCTAAAAATCAAAAACATTTTTTATTTTTCCTTACTATTAGCATTGTAACATAGCTCATCAAGGATACAACTGCACTTTCCCTATTCCCTCTCATAAAATCAGTATAATCATATCTGTCAATAGGCATAATAAGGTTATTCCTTTGCGTAAATCGGCACGATACAATATATTTGAGGTGAATGATTATGCCGATTGATGATTTGACCGCTTTGGGGCAAAAAATGCGGGAAGCCCGAAAGAAAAAAGACCTGACACAACAAGAACTTGCGGATCTAAGTCATGTATCTGTAAAGCAAATCGCCAAAATCGAAAAAGGGGAAATAAACCCGTCCTATTTGATTTTGAAGGCATTGGCAAAGGTGCTACCGCTCTCTCTGGACACTCTGATCAATCCAGATGTTTCACCAGAAGATGAGGGAGCCAATCAGATGAAGATGCTTTATTGCAGCTGTCCATCAGAAATGCGTGAAACCCTCTTGCGCCATACGCAGGAGACCGCGAAAGAACTAACAGAACTATCCGAGAAATTTGAAACGAATTGAGCCGGTGAGTGAAATTTGACTGTTTCCTCACTGGCTCCTTTCATTTCCGGGTAAAAAGGGGCAAGCAATGCCGGTGTTAATACACACCGACCCGCAGAGCGCAAAATCCCTCCGTGATTTTCCACTCCGCTTGCTTGTTGAGGGCAGCGCCCCCAAGCCCCTTTGAACACAGAATTTCATTCTGTGGCTGCGCGTTCTGCGAACGCTTTTGACCAGGACCAGCTTATCGCTGGCCGTGGTCTTTTTCTTTTTCAACATCCTGTTCTACCTCCATTTTCAGCACTCGATCTACATTGGCCTTTGCCGTTAAAAGCTCCCGCATTTCCTCACGGGAACGCCGGTACTCGGCATAGGTCTTTTTCTTTTCTTCCAGCAATTTCGCGTACTCTGTCTGCAACTCTTTGACCTTGGGCAGCTTCTTGACGCCCATCTCATCAAAGGCATTCTTAGCAGCCTGGTGGAGCAGAATTTCTTCCTCATGCTCCT